>NZ_WBSX01000031.1 GCF_009823375.1 Francisella noatunensis subsp. noatunensis
GTGCTATTGTAACAATGGTCGATAGAGCTAGCAGATTTACTATTTTAGCCAAGTCTATAGATAGAACAGCTAATTCAATCAATAGAATATTGTACAAAGTATCTAATGGTCATAAAATATTAACAGCTACATTTGATAATGGTAAAGAGTTTGCTAAACATAAGAAGCTAACTAGCAAGACTGGCATCAAAGTATTCTTTGCTGATCCATACAGTCCTTGGCAAAGAGGTATTAATGAAAACATGAATAGGTATATCAGACAATTTATATCTAAAGGTACTAACTTTAACAATATATCTCATCAATACATTAGAAAGTTACAGATAGACTTGAATAATAGACCTAAGAAATGTTTAAATTACTTGACACCTAATGAAGTACATTTTGGTATCTCTATAAACATTGAGAATACAATCTAGCTATAAAAGATCTTAAATCTACTTTATACTAAAGTATTTTAACTTAGAATTGATATTCTATATAGGCTATTTTAATTAATTATGTAACTATTGCTAAACTATGTATGATACGAATATTTTGAATATTACTGATACCATATATCAAGTCTTTCTTTTAACTTATCTAAGCCCATTTTACTTAGTGAAGAAAATAACTGATATGAAATTTTATCTGTACGGATAAAAGTTTTTAAGAAACTTTCTATCATTTTATTTGCTTGCGCTCTTTCTTTGTTGTTAAGCTTATCTGCTTTTGTTAAAAGAATATGTAAATTTAAATCAAAAGATATTGCCATTTCAATCATCAAAGAATCAAACTCTTTTAATTCATGTCGAGAATCTACTAAAAGCACAATTCCTTCCAGACATTTACGAGATGTCAAATAGTTCTCCATTTCACTTTGCCACTGTTTTTTAATAGCTTCAGAAACTTTTGCATAACCATAACCAGGTAAATCAACCAATCTCTTATTGTCCCCTAAGTCAAATAGGTTAATTAATTGAGTTCTACCAGGAGTCTTACTTACTCTAGCAAGACCTTTTTGGTCTGTAAGAGTATTAAGCGCACTCGATTTACCCGCATTTGAGCGTCCGGCGAAAGCAACTTCTACTCCTGTATCTTCGGAAAGTTGAGAAACTTTTGCTGCGCCCATTATATATTTTGCTTTAGTGTAATTCATAATTTGTACTCTAATTTTATTTTTTCGAAAAGTCCGTGACAAGCTGTGTCTATCATCAAAAAAACCTTTTCAAAATTACTTTCATAATATGGATCTGGAACATCAGTTAGTTCGATCGTAGGAGCATACTGTAACATCCTTGATACTTTTGAAAAGTTTGCCTTTGGAAACATTTCTCTCATAGTATCAATATTTTCTTGATCCATCGCAACAATATAATCATACTCTACAAAATCAGGCTCTTCTAATTGCTGAGAAACTTGATCTGAAAGATCACAATCATATTTTTTAGCCATTTCTACAGAACGTAAATCAGCCCCATGCCCCTCATGTCCCCACATACGTGAACTTGTACCACAAGATGCAACATGGATATAATTTTCTAAGCCATTTTGTTTGACAATATCTCTAAAAACTCCATGAGCTGTTGGTGATCTACAAATATTACCTTTGCACACAAAAAGCACTTTCACTTTAGTCATTTTTATTTTGCTTCCTTCATATCTTCAGCAAGCTTACTATCTGGCTCTAATTTAAAACCTTGGAAAAACTTACTATCTGGTTTTAGCATAAATACAACTTCATTTTTACCATTAAAGCTTTCTTTATAAGAGTTCATACTCTTTAAGAATTTATATAATGGAACAGATTTTGAGTAAGCTTCTGTGAAAATTTTAGCAGCTTTTGCATCAGCCTCTGCTCTTATAATCTTAGATTCTTTCTCAGCTTCCGCCATTGTTACAGTAACTTTAGCATCTGCTGCTGCATTAATTTTTTCAGCTAACTGTTTACCTTCTGCTCTAATTGAGGCAGCAACTTTCTGACGTGAAGATCTCATTCTTTGATAGATAGAATCTGTAACAGTATCTGGTAGATCAATCTGCTTAACTCTTACATCTATGACATCAACACCGATTTGTTTAGCTTGCTTTTGGACACTATTTGTCAAAGCAATCATTAATTTATCACGATTATTATTAATCAAGCTTTGAATATCATTATTACCAACCTCAGCTCTTAAAGAAGATTCTAAGAATTGTTTCAATAGAGTTTCCGCTCGTTCTACACTTCCACTTGTACTCGTATAGAATGTTGAAATATTGTTATTACTTATCTTCCACACCACATACGCGTTAATCAAAACATCTTTTTGCTCTTTAGTCACCACACGAGCTGAATCTGCTTCTAATACTCTATTACGCATATCATAAGTTTTAACTGTATCAACAAATGGAATCTTAACATGTAAGCCAGGCTCATACTCAACTGCTTTACCATTTTTATCTTTTACTAGCTCACCTAGTCTTAAGATAACTGCCTCTGATCCTTGCTTAACAATAAATTTAGTACTTAACACCACAACAGATATAACTATTACAAGTACTAAGAATATTTTTAAAAATTTACTCATCTTAGTTACCTCCTTGAGCGTTTGGTAATAATGCTTGTTTTTGAGCACTATCTAAACCATAAAAAATATTTTTTGCGCCATCGCCATCTATCAAGAAGATCTTATTGTGCTGTAGTACATTAGAGATGGTATTAAAATACATTTGGTTCATAACTATATCAGGAGATTTTTTGTATATAGGCAATAACTGTTCAAACTGAGCAACTTCACCTTGTGCTTCTAAAACTACTTTTTGCTTATAAGCATTTGCTTGATCAACAATTCTTTGAGCTTTACCTTGAGCAACTGGTACAACTCTGTTAGCATAAGCTTCGGCTTCATTTTGCTCCCTTTCGCGATCTTCACGAGCTTTGATTACATCATCAAATGCACTCTTAACAGCTTCTGGAGCCTGAGCTGGCTGCATGATCACTTCACTAATATATATACCAGTATTGTAAGACTGTAACAGTGCTTCCATCTCTTTACGAACTTGTTGCGTAATCACAGCTCTATTAGTAGTCAATATCTGCTCTAGTTTATTTTCACCAACAACCTGTCTAACTGCACTTTCTAGAGCTTGTTGCAATAACTGTGTTGTATTAACACTTGCAAATAAGTATTTTTCTAAGTCTACAATACGATACTGAACTGTAAAAGAGATATGAACAATATTCTCTTCAGATGTAAGCATATCACGCTTTAACGATGTAGTTTTAAGCTCTTGGACATTCTCCTTGTATACCTTATCGATACCAATAGGATGCCAGTGTAGACCAGGCTCTACCATTTTAGAGAATTTACCCAATCTAAGTACAGCAGCTTGCTCAGCTGGTTGTACTACATAAAAACCAAAACCAACCCACGCAACTATCAGTAATGCTATAACTATAGACGCAATTTTAGCTACAGGAGGTTTTTCAAACATTGGTTTATTTTTATTAGCATTTTTTGAATAAATACTCTCATTATCATCATTATTCTTTTTTGACTTTTTGCCAAAGAACTTTTTAATCATTTCTTCTAAATCTGGTGGTCCTTGCTCAGAGTTTTTACTCCAAAACCACTTCTGTTTTAGCCTTTTTATCATAAGTAATTATTCCTATAATTTTTAATTCAAAATAACGTTAAATATTTTTTTACCATAACTATTATATATAAATTTTCCTATATTTTTTGCACTATCTACAAATAAATGCTAAATGTACAGTAAAGCTTTATTGAATAACTATCAATATAACTCTAAAATCTATATTAGATATACTTTTCTTAGGGATATGAAAATGAAAAAAATTGCAATCAATGGTACTGGTATAGCAGGTACAACTTTAGCATGGTGGTTAATAGAATATGGATTTCAGCCTACTCTTTTTGAAAAAGCTCCAGAATTCAAAACTGGTGGATATTTAGTAGATTTTTGGGGTCCAGCTTGTGAAATAATGAAAAAGATGGAACTTTTTGAGCAACTTAAAGCAAAGTCATATCAAATCAAAAACATTCACTGTTTTGATGAAAATGGTAGAAGATCTTCTAAAGTTAATATTTCTTCACTGATTACTGATAATTATGATGAATTTCTAAGTGTGAAACGCGGAGATATTGCAGAAACTATTTATAAAGCGTGTAAAGGTATAGATGTTAGATTTGGTACATCTATCGAAAAAATATATGAGAAAGATAAAGTTATAACTGCTCATCTTAGTGATGGAACTAAAGAAGACTTTGATTTAGTTATAGGTGCTGATGGCTTAAATTCTCATATACGTAGCATCACTTTTAATAAATCAGAATATCAAGAATATGACTTAGATAAATATGTCGCAGCTCTTTCTCTCAAAAGTTACGATCATTATGAGAAATATACTTATGCTCTAAGCGTTGGTGAGAAACGACAAGTAGCTAGAGTGTGTCTAGACCAAGATGAAACTTTAATCATGTTTACATTAGATGCTGACCTTGTAAAACAATTCCCAGCAACTTTAGAGCAAAAAAAAGAGTTACTACAAAAATCTTTCAGTGATTTTGGCTGGGAAACTCCCGATATTCTTAATAAGTTAGATAGTGTAGAAGAGATTTATTTTGATAAAGTCAGTCAAATACGCATGGATACTTGGCATAAAGGAAGAGTTGCTCTTGTTGGAGACTCAGCTGCTTGCCCATCTATATTAATTGGGCTTGGAAGTATATTTGCAATCGTTGAGGCTTATGTATTAGCTGGTGAACTTCATAAAGCAAAAGGTGATCATAATATCGCTTTTGATAAGTGGCAACATAGACTAAAAGATATAATAGCTAGAAAACAAAAAGTCGGGCTCACCAACTTATCTGTGGCTGCCTCAGATGAAATAGTTAAAAAATATTTATCTACTATTACGGTTAAAATATCATCAACTCCTGTTATCTCTAAATTCATTGGTGCTGGAATATTTAAGGATCCAATTGAAGTTCCTGAGTATAAATAAGATTGAAACTATTTAACAAAGAACTCTTCTAAATCTAAATCAAATTCTCTTTTAAATCTTTCAAAATCATCTTCTGAAATTTTTATTTTAAGCAGATAGTTGCCATCTTCAGAAATATCTTCAGCATCAACAGCTCCAAGCTCATACATCATAGCTCTAACTTTTGAATATTTAGGTGGTAATTCTAAAGTTTCACTAACCCATGATTTATTAAAAAATGTAGCCAACGCATGATAAAACTCTTCAATACCATCCCCAGTCTGAGCAGACAGATACACTCTGCCAACCACACTTGAGTCTGAATCATCCATAGGAACGAATCCAGCATAAGCATTCTCAATTTTATCGATTTTATTATATACACAGATCATCTCTTTATCTGCAATACCTATTTCTTTTAGAACTTTTTCTACTTGCTCAATATAACTTTTATAATCCTCATCTGCATAATCTATCACATGAACTAGAAGGTCTGACTCTATAGCTTCTTCTAAAGTTGCATGGAATGCTTCTACTAAATCATGAGGTAAGTTCTTAATAAATCCTACTGTATCTGAAAAAATAACTTCACCTAGTTTAGGTACAATTACTTTACGCAAAGTAGGATCAAGTGTTGCAAAGAGCTGATCTTTAGCTAAAACATCTGCATTTGTTATTTTGTTAAATAGCGTTGATTTGCCAGCATTGGTATAACCAACAAATGATATTGTCGGAATATTATTTTTCTTTCGTGACGATCTACTTAAATCACGATGATGTTTTACTTTTTCCAACTTCTGAGTAATTTGTTTAATTCTTTGCCTAATTAAACGTCTATCGATCTCAAGCTGTGTTTCACCTGGTCCACCACGTACACCAATACCACCCTTTTGTCTTTCTAAATGCGTCCAACCTTTGACTAGACGTGTTGACTGATAGTTTAGTTGCGCTAATTCAACTTGAAGTTTACCTTCATGAGTTTTTGCTCGAAGTGAGAATATTTCAAGAATTAGTCTCGTTCTATCCATAATCTTACACTCAAGAAATTTCTCAATATTTCTCTCTTGAGATGGGCTTAATGGATGATTAAACACAACAAGATCAGCCTCTAACTCATCACGTTTATTTTTGATCATCTCCATTTTACCCATACCACAAAAATATTTAATATCAGGTTCAGGATGATTGAAATCTAAACTTTCCAATACAACTTTATCTGCTGCTAAAACTAAACCTTCAAGCTCAGTTAAATCAGCATTTAGTTCGCGGCGATATTTAAAATTTATATTTACAAGCAAGCATTTACTACCTGCTTCATAAGATTCGAAAAATTCCATTTACATTACTCCGAATGGAATTATTAAAGAAAAAAGAATAGAGATTATTATTCGTTTATGTTTTCTTGATTTTCTTGAACTTCAAGCTCATCAGAATGAATATCATCTACATTCTCATCTTGATCATTGTTTGCATTTTGATGATACGGGTTAAAAGAGCTATAAACCATTCTTACACTCTTAGCTGGTACTATAGTAGAAATAGCATGCTTATAAACCATTTGGTTTACAGTATTTCTAAGTACGATACAGAATTGGTCAAAAGCTTCTACTTGACCTTGTAGTTTAATCCCGTTTACTAGATATACAGATACGCTAACTTTTTCTTTTCTTAAAGCGTTTAAGAACGGGTCTTGTAAAGATGATATTCTTGACATTGTCTCACTTCCTTTTAATTATTTTGTTATAGTTATTATTTTATCAAGTTTAACAATTAAACTTCGCGATATATTCTAACAATATTTATATCTATCAGCAAATTTTATTTATAGTCAAAATATTCTAGAATCTGTTGTTCTTTACTCTGGCTTTCAACCTCAACTAAATTAATCTCACCCTGCCAGTTACGAATCCATGTAAGTTGACGCTTTGCAAGTTGGCGAGTGGCTACAATTCCCTTTTTGACAAACTCCTCATAGCTAATGTCTCCATCTAAATACTCCCATGCCTGACGATAACCAACACTTCTGATGGCTGTAGTTTCTTTAGTAAGCTTAGGATTTTTACGTAAGCTTTGAACTTCATCTAGAAATCCTCGATCAAGCATCTGTTTAAATCTCAATTCAATATTATTGTGCAGAATTGACCTGTCATTAGGCACCAAAGCACATAGTTTTAATTGCTCCTCTAACCCACCAACTTTAGATGTCTTAACAAGTTCAGAATATTTTTTACCAATTATCATAATTACTTCTAAAGCACGAAATATTCTTTGCTGATCATTGGGATTAATTTTCTTAGCAAATTCTTGATCCATTTTATTTAGCTGCTGATGAAGGTATTGTAAACCTTTTGCTTTTCTTTCTAATTCTAAAGTCTGTCTTATCTCTGGTTGAGATTCAGGCAAAGATGATAAACCTTCTATCAAACCTTTGAAATAAAGCATCGTTCCACCTACGAGCAAAACCTCTTTTCCTCTACTCCAAATCTCTTTTTTAACCTTATTAACATTTGTTATAAAATCAGCAACTGAAAAACTTTCTGTTGGCTCAATTATATCTATTAAATGATGTTTAATACCGCCTTGCTCATCCAAAGTTGGCTTAGCTGTACCAATATTCATACATTTATAGACAAGTGATGAATCAACACTAATTATTTCAGCATTAATTTTATTTGCAATAGATATTGATAAAGAAGTTTTACCAGATGCTGTTGGTCCAGCAAGACCATAGATTAGTTTATTCATTTAGATATTTTTGTAATTAACTTTAACCGGAACTTCTTGCTTAACTACTTGTAAATAGAAGTTTAACTCTCCTTCCTTAGTTGCATTTAATACCTGACTAGGTAACTTAGAATTTTTACTATCAAGAGGTGCAACCTTAATAACTTTATATATGTATATATCACCATTATCTGCTTGATAGTTATGATACTGATTATTAGTATTAAACATTACATAATCATTAAATTCTTTATTAAATGACTTCGAGTTACTATCAATAGTTGCTTGTTTGAAACTGATACTTACTTTTTTATCACTAACCAAGTCATCAAGTAATTTTTGCGATTTTTCTATAGCTAATTGTTGGGATTTTTGTGCAACAAAAGCTTTAGATACTTTATCTTTAACATTTGCTAGTTTTTGTTGACTTGCTTGCTGAGATTTATCTACTTGATATACTAGAAGCTCATCGGCAGCTACTGGAATACTTCCATACTTATCAGTATTTGCAAAAAACTGAGCATTAGTAAGCGCAGATATTGTTGATTCATCATTATTTACAATACTAGCTGTTTTAGCCTTACCTAAAGTCTTTTCTAATTCGGTAAATTTCACACTGTCAATATTTTGAGTATAGTTATTAAACTGCTCTAAAGCTCTTCTATTTTGAATTATTTTTTGAATCGATGCTTTGGTATTATCATCAAAATCTTTAAATAATTCTCTGTGAGTTTCATAATACTCTTGTAACTCATCATTGTTGATATTATTTTTACTTATAAAGTCTTCTTTATTAATTATGAAATAACTAATATTTTTCTGAGCCGGATTTATATAATCATTTTTATGAGCATTATAATAACTTTCTAAATCTTGCTGACTAGGCTTAACCTGGGATTGAAAATCTACTGGAGATATTTTTAAATATTCTATTTTCTTATTAACCAAATAAATACTTGCTAATTGTTTCTTCTCATAGTCAGTTGTGATTACTGTATCAGCTATAACTTTAGGAATCATTGTTGCTTGAATATTTTGACTTAGAATCTGTTCTAGTCTATTCATTCCTCCAATATATTCAACAACCTGCTTTAGTTTGTCTGCAGAAAATTTACCATCTTTATCAAAGAACATTGGATTTGTAAATATAGCGGATTGTAAAACCAACTTAGACACAACAATATTATGGCGTTGTGCATCTGCAAGAATCAAATATTGATTTATCATCTGATCTAAAACGGCTCTCTTTTGTGATTCGGTTGTAGCATTTTGAGCATACTGCTGAAACTGTTGCAGACCTATCTCATTATCGCCTACTTTAGCTACATAAGATCTAATTGAGCCAATATTTGTGAAAAAAAATGTCATACCAGATATGATAAATATAAAACTTATAGAAATAATGATAATCCATGTAAATGGACCTTTGAGCCTATCATTGAAAGACTGTAACATTTTATCAACCTTAAATAATTACTGCTTTATTAAACTATAGATATTATAGATAAAAAAAAGGCATACCGTTAAGCATGCCTTTCAAAAAATCACTTTTTTTGCAATTTTTTATTATTTTACAGCGTCTTTAAGACCTTTACCTCCTTTAAAGCTTGGAACTTTAGAAGCTGCGATCTTAATCGTCTCACCTGTTTTAGGATTTCTACCTTCTCTAGCACTTCTTTCTTTTACTTGAAAAGTTCCAAAACCTACTAGAGTAACGCTATCACCGTTTTTTAAAGCTTTAGTTACAGCAGCAATAGTAGCATCTAGAGTGTTGCTCGCAACTTCTTTAGTAACATCTGCTTCTTTAGCTATAGCACTTACTAATTCACTCTTATTCATGTCTTAAACTCCTTTATTTATACATAATCGACAAGTGTCATATAAGTTTATAACACTAAAAATGTAGTGTTTCAATACTTTAGTATCAAAAAACTCTCTCTAAAACCTCTTTTATGCTGTTTACAGGTGTTATTTCGAGTTTTTCGAGTATTTCTTTATCTACATCAGCTAAATTTTTTACATTCTGTTTAGGAATCAAAACTTCTTTAATTCCACCTCTTAATGCAGCTAAAAGCTTCTCTTTAAGACCTCCTATTGCTAAGACATCTCCACGTAGAGTAACCTCTCCAGTCATAGCAATATCATTTCTAACCGGCTTGTTTGTATATACAGAGACCAAAGCTGTAGTCATTGCTATACCAGCACTTGGACCATCCTTTGGTGTAGCACCTTCAGGAACGTGTATGTGTATATCTTTTTTCTCATAGAAATCATCTTCTAACTTATAGTCTTTTGATATCGAGCGTACAACACTAAAAGCAGCATCAATGGATTCTTTCATTACATCACCAAGACTACCAGTATATTTGACTTTTCCTTTGCCAGGCATTGCCAGAGCTTCTATAGTTAATAGCTCCCCACCAACAGATGTCCATGCTAAACCTGTGACTTGACCAACCTTAGGTTTAGCATTTTTGATACCATAATCAAACTGATGTACACCAAGATAATCCTCAAGATTTTTCTGAGTAATCGAGACTTTACCATGCTCAGGATCTTTAAGAAGATTTTTAACAGCCTTACGACACACGCCGTCTATTTTTTGCTGTAAATTTCTTACACCAGCTTCTCTTGTATAGTATCGAATAATATCAAGCGTTGCTTTAGGTGTAAAATTAATCTCATTTTTTGTTAAGCCATTATTTTCTAATGCTTTTGGTACTAGATATTGTTTAGCAATCGCTTGCTTTTCAATTTCCGTGTAGCCTGATAAATGGATAATTTCTAATCTATCGCGTAATGCAGGATCTATATCAAGTGAGTTTGCTGTAGCAACAAACATTACTTTAGATAAATCATAATCAATTTCTAAATAGTGATCATTAAATGTACTATTTTGCTCTGGATCAAGTACTTCTAATAGTGCTGCAGATGGATCTCCTCTAAAATCTGAAGAAATTTTATCTATCTCATCAAGTAAGAAAAGAGGATTCTCAGTTTTGGATTTGATTATCTTTTGGATAATTTGACCAGGCATAGAGCCGATATATGTACGACGATGACCTCTAATCTCTGATTCATCACGTACACCACCTAAAGCCATACGCACATACTCACGCCCTGTTGCTCTAGCAATAGACTGCCCGATAGACGTCTTACCAACTCCCGGAGGTCCTACTAAACAAAGAATAGGAGCTTTTGCATTTGTATCTCTTTTGATCTGAACAGCTAGATGCTCAAGAATCCTTTCTTTAACTTTCTTGATACCATGATGATCTTTCTCTAGAACTTTTTCAGCTAAATTAATATCTTTTTTAACCTTAGCTCTTTTACCCCATGGTAACGAAAGTATAGTCTCAATATAGTTTCTAGATACAGCAGATTCAGATGAAGAAGGAGGCATTGATTTAAGCTTCTTAAGCTCTTTTAAGCACTTCTCTTTAGCTTCTTTTAACATCTTAGTAGCTTCTATTCTACTCTTAAGCGCTGTTACTTCTGACTCTTCATCAGCTTCGCCAAGTTCTTTATAAATAGCTTTTACTTGTTCATTTAGATAATATTCACGTTGATTTTTATCTACTTGAGACTTAACTCTATCTTTAATCTTAGCCTCTAATTCAAGAATTTCTAACTCTTCATACAAACAAGATAAAAGTAATAGAGCTTTATTTTTGATATCTGTAGCTTCTAGAATCTTTTGTTTTTTAGCAATCTCAGTATTTAGAATAGTTGAGATCTCGTATATAAACTTATGAGGCTCTTCTGTATTTCTAAGCGTAGCTAAAGACTCTTTTGATACTTTGTCACTGATATCAACAAATTTTTTAAGTGAATCAGTTATTGATAACAAAATCGCTTTTAGCTCTTTATCAATCTGACTTGGATCATAATTATCATCAATATGAAGACTATCTAAATTTGCATAGATACAGCCATCAATACTTTCATACTTAGCTACTAATCTCTTAGCTATACCTTCAACTATGATTTTCAAACTACCATCAGGAAGTTTCATAATTTGAACAACTTTAGCTAAAGTACCAATATCATAGATATTATCTACAACATCACCAGAGCTAGAACCATTCTTTTGCGTAGCTAATAAAATATAATTATTATAACTATTAGATGCCTGCTTGACAGCTTCTATGGACTTCTTACGACCTACATTTAGAGGCAAAGTCATCGAAGGATATATAACCACATCTCTTAATGGAATAACAGGAACGACATTTAGGACTTCTGACATAAACTTACATTCTCCTGTAGATTTTTTAGATTATCTCTTTTAATTGTTTTTGCTGTTGTGCTTTTGTCACAAGAATTGGCTCTTCTTGCTCTAATATGACTTTATCATTGATGATTACTTTATCAATATCATCCGATGATGGTACATGGAACATCACTTCAAGAAGCACATTTTCAAGAATTGTTCTTAAACCTCTAGCACCTATCTTTTTAGCGATTGCTTTTTTAGCTATCTGAATAAGAGATTCATCACTAAATTCAATAGCTACATCATCAAACTTAAACAGTTTCACATATTGTTTGATTAAAGCATTTTTAGGTTCTGTAAGAATTTTGACCAAATCTTCTTCTTTAAGCTCATTAAGAATTGTAACAATCGGCAAACGTCCAATAAGTTCAGGAATAAGACCAAATCTAGTCAAATCCTCGCTCTCCACTTTCTGTATTAATTTTTCAGTATCTAAGCTATTTTTTTGCTGGATAACACCAGCATTAAATCCAATACTAACTTTATCCATTCTATGTTTAACAACTTTTTCGATACCAGCAAAAGCCCCACCACAAATAAATAATATATCTGAAGTATCAACCTGAATCATATCTTGATTAGGATGTTTTCTACCACCTTTAGGAGGCACAGATGACACTGTACCTTCTATAAGCTTTAGAAGTGCTTGTTGAACACCCTCACCTGATACATCACGAGTTATCGATGCACTTTCGGACTTACGTGCGATCTTATCTATCTCATCAATATAGATAATACCTTTTTGAGCTTTAGCAACATCAAAATCAGCATTTTGTAATAAGCGAACAATGATATTCTCAACATCATCACCAACATAACCAGCTTCTGTAAGAGTAGTCGCATCTGCTATAGCAAAAGGAACATTCAAAAGCTTTGCTAATGTTTGAGCAAATAATGTTTTACCAGAACCTGTAGGACCTATTAACAATACATTACTTTTCTTAAGTTCTGTATCATCATCCTTTGTAGTATTTGAAGTAATTCTTTTGTAGTGATTATATACAGCGACTGATAATACTTTCTTAGCATTATCTTGACCAATAATATAATCATCTAGATATTTTTTGATTTCAATTGGCTTAGGTAACTTCTCAAATGATACATCTTCTGCAGAAGTTCCTGTCGCATTATGGATTTTATCTGCACATTTACTGACACATTCATTACAGATATTGCCATCACGGCCTGCGATAATATTTTTGACTTCTTGTCGTGATTTACCACAAAAAGAACAGTATAGAACTTTAGCCATCTTATTAAATTAGACTTCCTTTAATTATTTAATAATTGCTTCACGAGACTCAATCACATGATCGATAAGACCATATTCTTTTGCTTCATCAGCCATCATAAAATTATCTCTATCAGTATCTCTGACTATAGTTTCTAAATCCTGCCCAGTATGATGAGCTAGAACTTTATTTAATCTATCTTTGATACGCAGAATATTTTTTGCATGAATTTCTATATCAGAAGCTTGACCTCTGAAACCACCTAGTGGCTGGTGAATCATGATTTGTGAACTTGGTAAGCTATATCTTTTACCTTTTGCACCACCTGCTAATAGTAATGATCCCATACTAGCAGCCAAACCGATACAAATAGTATTCACATCAGGTTTGATAAACTGCATAGTATCATACACACCCATACCAGCTGTAACCATACCACCTGGAGAATTGATATAGAAATATATATCTTTGTCAGGATCCTCTGACTCCAAAAAAAGTAGCTGTGCAATCACTAAGTTAGCTGAATGATCATTTACCTCACCATTTAAAAAAACTATGCGCTCTTTTAATAGTCTTGAATAAATATCAAAAGCTCTCTCACCACCAGCTGTTTTTTCGATGACAGTAGGAACTAAGTTGTTAGTTATCATTTATAACCTCTCTTTATAAGCTAGTTTAGAAACCAGCTTGTTGAGCTTGCATATTTTCTTTAATAACTTCGAAGAAATCTTCTTGCTTTTCAGTTACTTGAGCTTGAGATAGTACCCAATCAGTTAGCTTATTTTCAATTACTAAGCCTTTAAGATTTGAAATTTCTCTATCATTCTTTTTGATTTGCTCTTTAGTTTTTTCTGGTTCTTCATAAGCTTGAACTAACTCATCTAATAAGCTCTCAACTTCTGCATCTTCAGCTTGGAATTTTTGAGACTCTATAATACTGTCAAGTATTAGACTAGTCTCAACTTTTTGCTTAGCATTAGCTTCAAATAAATTATCTGGTAATTGGTTAACATCAAAGTTTTGACCGCCACCCATTTGTTTAACTAAATTTTGTTTAGCTGCATCAATTTCTCTTTTGATTAGAGCTTTTGGAGTCTCAAACTCAGCGATTTCTCTTAAACCTTTGAAGACTTGATCTTTTACTTTTCTTTGTAAGATGAACTTAAGCTCACGTTGCATATTTTCTTTGATTTCATCTTCAAAAGTACCTACGCCACCTTTAACACCAAACTTCTTAACAAACTCATCCTCAACTTCTGGTAATTGAGCTTCTTGAATCTTCTTAACAGTGATATCAAAAGTAGCTTCTTTGCCAGCTAGATCTTTGTTTTGGTACTCTTCTGGGAAAGTAACTGTGATAGTTCTTTGCTCATCTTTGTTCATACCGATGATACCATCTTCAAAACCAGGGATCATTTGACCAGAACCAATTACTAATTCTTGATCATTTGCAGAACCGCCTTCGAACACTTCGCCATCTCTCTTACCAACAAAATCAATCACTACTTTATCATCTTTTTGCACAGCTCTTTCTACTTCTGAGAATGTAGCTAACTGTTTTCTAAGATTTTCAATCATTTGCTTAACTTCTTTGTTAGTTAGCTCAACAACAGGCTTTTGGACTTCAATTTTTTCAAAACCAGTAACTTCAAATTCTGGGAAAAGCTCAAGATTAGCAACAAACTTAAGAGGCTCACCTTTTTTATTTTCTTTTAACTCTACTTCGATACCAGCAACAGCTAATTTCTCATCTTGAATAGCTTTTGAGTATTTTTGAGGAATCAAGTCAGAGATTACTTCCATACGGATTTGCTCACCATACTTCTTCTCAACCATACCAGCAGGTACTTTACCAGGTCTGAAACCATCCATCTTGATAGTTTTTGCTGTTTTGTTAATTTCTTTTGTAACGATACTATCAACCTCATTAGCTGGTACTTCGATCAATAGTGAACAATTGATACCTTCTTTCTTCTCTACAGCAACTTGCATTATTAAGTTTTCCTTTTATTTTATTTTATTTTATTTAACGATTTTCTAGTAGCAAATTTTAACTATCATCTATTAGATTGTCTATATGTTTATTATTAAATATATGACAAGCCAAAGCATTTGTTGTAAAATCTAGCTATTTTCTACAAATTTAAGCGACTTATGGTAACTGTAATTATAAGTATCTGTTTATTAATATCACCTTTTATAATAGCTTTTTTACACTCTAGCATTATATATGGTAAACATCATGCAAATATCTATGCTAACTACTTTATTGTTTTCAATATAAGTCTATATGCTTGTATCAACAGTTTTACATATTTAGTAGATGGGGATAGTATTAGTAAATTTCAAGGATGGATTTATACTCCTACTGTTTTTCAGATAGGAGTCTTTGAATTAGCTATCTTTTTATTCTCAATTTTAGCACTATTTAAAAATAGAGAATTCAAAGCAGCTTGTTTAATATTCTTTGCTATTTATACATTATTAGATGCTCTTACGCTATTTAGTGGTCAGATTTATAGCCAATACGTTGAGGCTGTGTTCTTTATTAATATTATAACAGCTTTAATAGCCTATATTTTGTATAAAACATTAAATAGAAAAATAATATCTCTATAAAATACTCTCAATCTCGTTTATTAGATTATCTATCTCAGCACAGTATTTTGCTTGATTTATAACTACCCCGACCGGCTTCGCAGCCCACCCCTTCGATACTCGAAGGGGAATAACCCAAATTTTAGAAAACCAATTCCCCTTCAAAATATTGAAGGGGTGGCAGTCGCTAGACTGACGGGGTAGTATTTTATTGTAGGGGCAGATTATATATCTGGCATTGTACAATTATATTTCATATTTTTAAACTAGGGTCGAAATAGATTCGACCCCTACAGTTTTTTATTTTTCTAACTGACTCACTAAATAATCAAAATATTCTATAGATTCTTCGATCACTTCAAACTCAACTGCTTTTTCAATTTTTGCATTTGAATTTTCAGATTTAATAATAGCTTTCATTTCTTCTTTTTTTGATAACTCAATTAAAACTTTTTCTTTAAAAAGCGATACAGGTTTACACCCAACTTTCATTTCTCTTAGATTAACAGATAGCGAATTTTCTTTAAATTCTTTGAGTTTATAAAAAGCATCTTTATTAAAAGCTAGATTGTATTCTGAAAGTTTTAAATAGTTGAAAGAGAGTTCCAAATATAGTTTATTAGGTTTTGACGAAACTAAAATAAACGATAAGGAACTAAAAAATGCCAAAGCACTTAACTCTTTCAAAT
>NZ_WBSX01000032.1 GCF_009823375.1 Francisella noatunensis subsp. noatunensis
ACAATATTCTATTGATTGAATTAGCTGTTCTATCTATAGACTTGGCTAAAATAGTAAATCTGCTAGCTCTATCGACCATTGTTACAATAGCACCTTTATGGTCTTTACCAACAATAGTGTCACCTTCAAAGTGATACTTGGTATATCAATGAAGAAATCTAGTTTCAAAAAAGTGTTTGTTGCGGGAATATTTTTCTTGTTGTCTATAATATATTGGGGTCTGTACTTCCAAATATTTATAAGCGTATTACTGTTTACTCAGTATTCAGTAGATAATTCACTATTAAATCCGAGTCAGTTTTTAAGTGTAGAATCATTAAGTGTATTATTTTTTGTAGGAATTCTAGGCAAATTTTGGATTTATTTAGATAAGAAGCGAATGAAAGTGGAAGATATTGATAAATTTAATATTGCTTTTGTCTTATTAACGGTCACATTTTTAATAATACTAGTTTCAATACTTATATCTCATGAGCATACTAAAGTCTCGGCATATGGTATCATTTTTGCTTATATAATATTGGGAGTTTCTGAGCTATCTTTATCTGCTATTGGCTTATCAATGATTACAAAAATAGCACCTAAAGGCTTTGTTGCTTTGTATATGGGCATATGGTTGCTTACATTGGGTGTAGGAGGTAAATTAGGAGGTTTTCTTGCTAGTTTCTTCTATATTTCAGATAGTGATTTAGGTTTATCTAAAGCCAATATGAGCGATGGTTTAGATACATTTATTGTTATAGCGATATTAACAAGTATAATAATTTTACTGCTGAGAAAGTTTGTGAATAAAAATGTCTAGAATATACAAAGAATATCAGCTATTTAGCTTCCCAAGTATTTCTAAGAGTAACAGTTCTGTTAAATACTAAATTTTCATTAGTGCAGTCTTTTAAATCAGATATAAAGTAACCAATTCTATTAAATTGAAAGTGTTGTTCAGGGGTTATATTTTCTAGAGATTTCTCTACTTTAGCATTTTTAATAATCTGTAAAGAATCTGGGTTTAGTACATCTTCAACATCATCAAAGCTTGCATGGTTCTCGTGATTAAATAGCCTGTCATATACTCTTACTTCAGCGTCAATACAGTTATTAGCATCAACCCAGTGTATGATACCATTAGGTTTTATACCATCATTAGGTTTCTTACCGCCTAATGTTTCAGGTAAATAAGAGCATATTAGTTCTATAATTTCACCATCATCATTAGTTATAACTTCTTTACACTCAATTACATAAGCATTTAAAAGCCTTACTCTCCCATTAGGACTGAGTTTTTTCATATCTTTTTCTAATTCAAAGACGAAGTCATCTCTTTCAATGTAAATATCAGAAGATATTGTTATATCTCGGCGACCAAACTCAGGGTCTTGGGGATGGTTTGGTACATTTAATTCATGTACGGGCATATCAGCTATAGTAACTTTGATAGGATCTAAAACAGCATTTTTTCTTAGGGCATTTTTGTTTAGATCATTTCTAATAGTCTCTTCTAAAACAGAGATATCAATGATTGAATCTTGTTTAGATATTCCTATCATGTCACAGAAGTTGCGAATAGACTCAGGAGTGTAGCCTCTACGTCTGAAACCTTTGATTGTTGGCATACGTGGATCATCCCAGCCACTTACGAGGCTATTATCGACTAGATATTTCAATTTCCTCTTACTAGTTATAGTGTAATTCAAATTTAGCCTTGAAAATTCAATTTGTTGAGGCTTTTGTTGAAATTCAGTTTCTTCGATAACCCAGTCATAGAAAGGTCTTTGATCTTGAAACTCTAATGTACATAGTGAGTGAGTAATAGTTTCTATAGCATCCTCTAATGGGTGTGCAAATGCATACATTGGATATATACACCATTTATTTCCAGTTTTTGGATGGTGTGAAAACTTTATTCTATATAAAGCCGGATCTCTGAGGTTGATATTGCCAGAAGCCATATCTATCTTAGCACGTAATGTTTTACTTCCTTCAGCAAACTCACCATTTTTCATCGCTTCAAAAAGCTTAAGATTTTCCTCTATACTACGTTCTCTATATGGGCTATCTTTACCAGGTTCTTTCAGTGTGCCACGATATTCACGCACTTCTTCTGCTGATAAATCACAAACATACGCCTTACTTTTTTTTATGAGCAGTATTGCTAATTCATACATCTTATCAAAGTATTCTGAAGCAAAGTGAGGCTCATTTTCCCATCTAAAACCCAACCATTCGACATCTTCTCTTATTGCATTGATGTATTCGATATCTTCCTTGTCAGGGTTTGTATCATCAAAACGTAAGTTGCATTTACCACCAAACTCTTCAGCTATACCAAAGTTTAGACATATTGATTTAGCATGTCCAATATGTAGATAACCATTTGGTTCAGGAGGGAAACGTGTTAGAACACTAGAAACTTTTTTTGTTCCAATATCTTTTTTGATTATATTTTTAATAAAATTAGTTTTATTTGCTTTAGTTTCACTACTCATTTTGTTGAAGAAATCATTTACTTAATATATTTAGATAATAGTTTACTTTATTACAAAAACAATAACATATTTTTTTGAAAAAAAAAGTATATACTGGATATAATTTGCAGTTAAAATCTAAATGCTTCGCAACATAGGAACTTTCATTATGGATCCTTCAACCATAGACGATAACAAATATTTATATACAATCAAAGAAGTGCATCGAAATTTATCTCTAGAAGAATTAGCGCAACATGCCAAGAACAATACTGGCTTTGTTGATTGCGAAGGAAAAACCTTAGTTGTTGATAGTGGTGATATCAAAGGAAGACTTCCTGATGATAAATATATCGTTGAGACTAAATATGCAAAGAAAAATATTTGGTGGCATGAAGATGGGTCAGATAATAAAAGATTAAAAAGAAAGCATTGGAAAGTAATTAAGCAAAAATTTCATCAAGATGCATCTACGAAAGATATTTTCGTAATCGATGGTTTTTATAATCATGATGAAAAAAATTCAATTGCGGTTCGCTTGATAACAACTCAGGCATCGGCAGCATATTTTTTTAAGTTGATATCAATTACGCCTAATCAAAAACAGTCAGAAGAGTTTGAACCGCAGTGGGTAATTATGCACTTTCCAGAAACTGAGATTGATGAGTATGTTGAAATAGGTCTAAACTCATCAAAAATAATAGCTACAAATCTAAAGCAGCGTGAAAGCCTATTAGTAGGGACATTATATTTGGCTGAGATTAATAAAGTATTGTTATCTGTTATGAGTTATTACCTATCATTGAATAACATAGGTGTTTTTTATTGTGCTGTCAGTGTTGATGATGAAGCTAATAGTTCTATGTTTTTTGGATTATCAGGCAGTGGTAAAACGACTTTGGCATTAGATAATAACAAAAGCTTGGTTGCTAATGAAGCTGTGGCTTGGATAGAGACACGAGGTGTGTATAGCTTAGAGTCTGGCTTAACTATCAAATCTGCAAGTTTTAAGAAAAATGATAGACGTATAAAAAAAGCACTTCAAGGCAATCTGTTAATTGAGAATCCTAACTTTGATGAAAATAAAAATATTATTTTTGGAGAAAAATCAAAATCACAAAGTAATACATATGTAACCTTCCCAAGAGAAAATTTTGATAATATTGTAAATACAAATGATCCAAGTAAAATAATCTTTCTTGTAAAAGATGCTAAAGGAGTTTTACCTCGAGTAGCTAAACTTAGTAAAGGTCAAGCAATTTATTATTTCTTATCAGGTTATACATGTACGTCTACAGGAATTGAAGCAGGGGTTACTAAGCCTAAATCAGAGTTTTCATGCTGTTATGCTCAACCATTTTTATTACTTAAACCAACTCGTTATGCTAGTATTCTGCGTCAACGTTTGAAGCATAGTGATGCTAAAATATATATGGTTAATGTTGGTTGGATTGATGGTGATTATAAAACTGGTAGACGGGTGCCTGTTGAAGAAACAAAGATGATTGTCAACTACTTGTTGACAGAGCCAGAAAATGTCAATTTCAAATTTGAACGTCAAAAATATTTTAACTTTAAAGCTTTGACTTCTATTTATGATAATGATGAGGTTATACATCTGAAAAATTTATGGGAAGATGAATCTGCATACAAAAAACAGTATAAGTCTTTAATTAAAAGTTTTATTAAAAATTACGAACAGTTTGAAGAAGATGATTTCGCTGTTAAATATAAGAAATTTGAACCAAGTATATAGATACTAATTTTCTCTCTATAAAAAATATAATATATCCGTTATAATGGGGCCAATACACTGAAATTTTTTATTATATGCTAATTTATCTTTTTAATTGGTTAAGTCATTACTATAAAGGTCTAGAGGTTTTTAGTAGTTATGTCTCTGTGAGAATTATAATGATTTTTATAGCTTCATTGTTAATAACTCTTTTTCTTTGTAGATCAATGATTAGATGGTTGCAGAAAATGCAGATTGGTCAAGTTGTAAGGGATGATGGTCCACAAAGTCATTTTTCTAAGAGAAATACTCCAACTATGGGAGGAGTGTTGATTCTTTCTTCTGTCATTACTTCTGCTTTGCTTTGGGGGAACTTATCTAGTATATATTTATGGATTTTGATTTTGGTAGTTATCTTCTTTGGAGCTATTGGCTTTTTTGATGATTATTTGAAACTAGTTCTCAAGCATCCTAAGGGTCTAAGAGCTAAGCACAAATTTGCTTTACAGTCTATTTTTTCAATTATATTAGCTATAGTTCTGTTCTACCTTTTGTCTAAAAATGGTCAGATGAACCTTTCGATACCATTTTCTAAAAATTTACATATTCCTATGGGTATTTTCCTGTTTGTAGTTTTGACATTTTTCATTATTAATGGAAGTAGTAATGCTGTTAATTTAACTGATGGATTAGATGGTTTAGCGATAGTTCCTATAGTTCTTGTTGCTGCAGGTTTAGGTATATATGCCTATATAGAGACAAATAGTGTTTTAGCAAATTATCTATTATTTCCATATATAAATAATCAAGGTCTTGCCGAAGTGGCAGTTTTTTGTGCAGCTTTATGTGGATCAGGTTTGGCATTTTTATGGTTTAACTCTCATCCTGCAGAAGTTTTCATGGGAGATGTAGGCTCATTGACGTTAGGTGCTGTGCTAGGTGTGATTGCAGTGATGATCCGCCAAGAGCTAATCTTTTTTATTATGGGCTTATTATTTGTTGTTGAGGCTTTATCTGTGATGTTACAAGTAGGATCATACAAGCTTAGAAATGGCAAGAGAATTTTTAAAATGGCTCCTATTCACCATCATTTTGAATTAATGGGGTGGCCTGAGACAAAAGTTGTGATACGTTTTTGGATAGTCTCTTTAATACTTTTCTTAATCGGTTTAGTAGCTATTAAGGTTAGATAATGTTTAGTTTTTATTTTGATAATAAAAAAATTTCTAAGCTACTTATGGTTGGTTATGGCTCTACAGGCAAGTCTGTTTGTGATTTTTTAGCTAATTTTATTGATCTTTCACTAGATATTTCGCAGAATGATGATGATTTTATAAATTGTGATTTAGAGCAATATGATCTAATAACTGTAAGCCCAGGCATTCCTCTAAATAAGTCGCTCTATCGAGTTTTATCTAAATTTAAACAAAAAATAGTTAGTGATATTGATTTGTTTTATCAATCAATTAGAAATACTAAGGCAAAAATGATAGCCGTTACAGGATCAAATGGAAAAAGCACTATAGTAACGATGCTTGATTTTGTTTTAAGAGATTGGGGTTATAAGAGTATTCTTGTAGGTAATATTAGTACACCACCGTTAAATAAAATTGGCGAGAAATTTGATTATTGTGTTGTTGAAGTATCAAGCTTTCAAATAGATTTATTTAACAGTGTTGAGTTTGATTTAGGATGTGTAGTTAATGTATCACCTGATCATTTAGATAGATATAAAAATTATGAAGAATATAAGCAGTCGAAGCTAAATTTAGCAAAATTTAGTAAAGATTTTTTCGTTTATGATGTACATAATACAGGTATTAAATATGCTGGGGAATATCAGATAGTAAGAGGTTCAATTTATAAAGATACAACTAAACTATTAGATATTACTGAAACAAATCTTTTTGGCGAACACAATCTGGAAAACATTATTGTTGTTTTGAATATCTTTGATAGATTCGGTATTGATATTTCTGAAGCTATAGCTTCAATTAAAAAATTTAAAGGCTTGAAGCATCGATGTGAAATTGTAAAAAACATAGCTGGTGTTACTTATATCAATGACTCAAAAGGTACGAATGTTGGAGCTACTATAGCTGCACTAAATAGTATAACTAGCTCAAAGAATATTATATTATTATTAGGTGGGGTTGCCAAAGGTGGCGATTTTAGTTTAATGAGTAAATCATTGGCTAAGTATGTTAAGTACGTTTATTTATATGGTCAAGATAAAGAATATATAGAGAATTATATCAAAGATCTGTGCCAGTATCAGATTTGTAATGATATGAAAGACGCATTTAGATTAGCTAGTCAAAAGGCTCAAGATAGTGAGATTGTATTATTATCACCAGCATGTGCAAGCTTTGATGAGTTTAGTGGTTGTGCTGAGCGAGGTGAGGTATTTGTGAAACTTGTTACTGAGTTAAAATAAAAATTGGGAAAGTAGAGTGCTATATAGATTAAAGCTTTTATTAAGTGGTCAAAATACAAAAAAAGAACGCGTAAGAGCGAAGTTGGAAATAGATATCTCTATAGTTTTTGTAATGCTAGGGCTACTTACTTTTGGCTGGGTTATGGTTACATCTGCGTCGATGATTGTTGCATTAGATGATTACAATAATCCATATTTTTATTCTATTAGACAGGGTTTTTTTGCAGTTATTGCAGTGTTCCTTTTTTTATTGGCATTGTTAGTACCGACTAAAAATTATGAGAAAAATTATAATGTTTTTTTCTTTGTAATGCTTATAGTGCTTGTAGCAGTATTAGTCCCAGGTGTCGGAAAAAGCGTAAATGGAGCTAGACGTTGGATACCTTTAATTATTATCAATATTCAAGTTGCAGAATTAGCTAAACTTTTAGCAATTATCTTTTTTTCTGGATATATTGCTGAAAATCTACCCAAAATGGCTAATTTTAAAGAGGGTATTCTTACGCCTATTACACTATTAGGGTGTGTTGCAGTTTTATTGCTTATGCAACCTGATTTTGGTTCAACAATTGTTATCTCAATATGTGTAATGGGGATGTTATTTGTATCTGGTAATAAGGTGCGTTGGTACGGTCTACTTATTGGTGTTATGCTCATTATGGCGACTATGCTTGTGATTATTTCACCATATCGTATGCACAGAATTACGGGATTCCTTCATCCATGGGAAAATGCTAATGGTTCTGGCTATCAGCTTGTTCAGGCTCTTATAGGTTTTGGTCGAGGAGGCTGGTTTGGTGATGGTTTAGGCAATGGTGTTCAGAAACAGTTCTTTTTGCCTGAGGCTCATACTGATTTTATCACTTCTGTAATTGCCGAAGAGATATGTGTTGTTGGTCTGATGGTATTACTGGTTGTATATTTGTTTATGGTATTTAGAGCTATGAATATTGCAAAAGCAGCTTTTGAACTAAAAAGATATTATCAAGCATTTCTATCTTATGGGATAAGTTTTTGGATTGGCTTTCAGGTTTTTGTTAATATTGGCGTTAATACTGGTTTGTTGCCAACAAAGGGTCTTACTTTACCACTTATAAGCTATGGTGGTAGTAGTTTGCTCATTATGTGTTTTACTCTTGGTATTCTAGTGAGGATTGACTTTGAAAATAAGCTTTTAGCAGATACCATTAATCCTAAATATATCTATAAAAAAGTAAAAAAATAGCTCTAACTATAAGATAATATCGTTATCTTTTTGATCATCGAGTGCTTGGTCGGATTTGAAGTATTCATATTCTCTGAGACGTGATTTACCAATAGGATCATTTTTATCAATAGCTTTGGCTGGGTGGCACATTATTATTCCGCCATCTTGTATATTTTTGTAGGCGTGATTTATAACTTTTTGAAAATCTTCTGCGCTACTTTCTAATGAATATACTCCAGCAAAACTTGTGTTATGTTTGAGATTGTTAGCTATTAGCATTTTATTGAGCTTTTTTGCACCGCTATAGTATATAACCTTAGATTTAAAATTAGGTTTGGACATATTATAAGTTGAGCGAATATAAGTTTGTTTATCATACATATTGAATTCTTTATAGAGGCTTACTAGAGCTTTTCTAATAATTGGGAAATGATGCACGTGTTGATGACCATCAATAAAATCAGGCAAGTTTCCCCAGTTATCTATGAAGTATTTTATCTGATATTTTAATTCATTATAGACATCTTTATATTTTATAAATCTTAGTTGTGATTTTATAAGAAGTTTTGATACGGGTATAAAAGAGTCATTACTTACTAATGATTTAGCTTCTGTAAAAGGAGTTCCTTCCGTTAAATTTAAGTGAATACCTACATTGATAGAATTATTGTATATTCTCTTTAGCTCGAAGATACCTTGTTTAAATTCGGGCATATTAGTCATGCAACTAGTGGCATTTATAATATTTTCTTTCAAAAGTTCAACAATAGCATTATTTATGTTTTGACTCATACCGAAATCATCGGCACAAATTATAATTTTTTTAGACATATATACAACTTACTTTGTTTTAGAAAAATATTTTTTACTGCTACTCATTTTATACTGACATGGCTATAATAGCATTAGTTGAGGCTAATATTTTTATTTGATGACTAACGTTAGAAATATAAAAGATCCAAATATTTATGCAGTTATACCTGTATATAATGAAGAGGTTTTGATTGAGTCTTTTCTTAGAGCACTAGCTGATAAGCTTTTACAGATTACTCCTAATTTATAAGATAGTGGTTATAAATGATGGAAGTTCAGATGGTTCTGTTGAAATAATTCAATCTTTAGTTGGGCAGATAAATATCAAGTTTATAAGTTTTTCAAGGAATTTTGGACAAGAGGCAGCTATCACAGCAGGTTTAGAGGCATCTAAAAATGAAGATGCTGCGATTGTTATGGACTGTGACTTCCAGCATCCTATAGAAGTTATTGACCAGTTTTATGAGAAATGGTGTGAGGGATTTTCTAATGTATATGGAGTTAGAAATCGTACAGATCAAAGTGCAACTAGAAGCTTTCTATCAGAAACCTTTTTTAAAGTTAGTAATGAGCTAATGGGGGTCAAGATTCCTGCAAACGCTGGGTATTTTAGGTTATTAGATAAGTAGTGCATAAAAGCGTTTAATTCTTTACCAGAAAATGGAAGATTTATTAGAGGACTATTTGCATGGATAGGCTTTAAAGAATATCCTGTTCCTTTTGATGTTGCGGATAGGCAAGATGGTACTGCTAGCCGTTGGGGCTATCGTAAGCTTTTTAAGCTAGCATTTACAGGTATATTTTCATTTTCATCAGTACCATTAAGACTTATATCTATATTTGGTATATTGGTTTCTATAGTTGCTTTAGCTTATGGATTTTATATTTTTATGGGAAGCTTATTCTTTGGTGGTGATGTAAGTGGTTGGCCAACTATTGTTGTTAGTATAATGTTCTTTAGTGGCGTACAACTTATATCCTTAGGAGTTTTAGGGGAGTATATTAGTCGGATATTTGAAGAAGCAAAAAAGCGTCCACGTTATATTATTGATGATGATGAAAGTAGAAATCTTTAGTTATATTGTAGGATTTTCTTATACTTATTTTTTAATTACACTGACAACTATATTTTTTCTATAAGTTGCTTCTATCTTAAAATCAATTTTAGGATATTTTTGTTGCAATTCGCTTAATTGATTCTCCCGCATGAAAATTATCATATTATCATTCGTCTTTAGTAGTTTATCAAACTGTGTATAAGTTATTAGATATTCTGGCCATTTACCGTTATGAGAATCCTGGTATTGTTTTATGCCATAATGGAACTCTCTTGCCCAATTATCAATCTCAGGTTTATAAGTTTTCCAGTTATAAACTATATAGATATTTTTATTTAACAATATTGGTAGATCTTCCTCGTAACCTTTTTGTTTAAGTTCATCCTCGAGTATAAAGTGTTTTGGTTGGGCCCTATTGTAATAGACAAAGGTGGTATCAGGACTAGAGTCATTGAGTATTTTTTCTACAAGTGGTTGAGATGATCTTATATCATAAAAAGGTATTATGATTTGTCCGAGCACATTTAAGAGCATCATCACAGAAATTATAAAAATAATTGCTTGTTTGATATTATTTTTTAATGAGAGTCTAAAACTATATGCTAAAGCCAAAGCTAGTATTACTACTAAAGCTATATAAACTAAAGGTGCTTGAGTATCTAAGGTACTTTGCTGAATTTGAGAAAATATTACAACGGCAATTGTTACAATAAAAAATAGAATGCTCGTAATTAAATGCATTTTTTTAAATGTAGATGAATTATCTTTAGTCTTTATAATTTTCTCAAACGATAAAGCCATCAAAAGTGATAACGGAGCGAATATCGGCATAATATAACTTACAATTTTTGAGCTTGGTATAGTGAAAAAAATAAGAATAAGTATGCACCAAAGAGTTATCAAAAATCCTATATAATCAGATTTTCGATTTTGCCAAATGTTTTTAAATCCTTTAGCTAATCTATTAAGGAGTAACATACTGAATGGTAAAAATACCGCCAAAAGAATTACAAAATAAAACCATGGGCCTATGGCATTATTGAAACCTTGTCCTACAAAACGATAAAACTGTTGAAAATAAAAAAAGAAATATAAAAAATCAGGGTTTTGTTCTTGTGCTAGTATTAACCATGGAGAAACGACTAGAACAAATAATATTATGCCTGTTGGTATATATAGCTCTTTTAGTCTATGCCAATTATTAGTAATAAGCATCCATACGAAAACAGTCATACATGGAAAAACAATCGCGATTAGTCCTTTGGTAAGAAAAGCTAAAGCAGATACAAAGTATGCGACATACATAAGTATTCTTTTACTCTTTGTGCTTGACTGTTTTAAACTAACCAAACATAGAAAAAAAGCAATCCATAGAAGGTTAGCAACAATCAGATCCATATTTGCATAGTGAGCTTCGAAAAAATAAAGTACATTTGTTGCTAGTATGTAACTTGCAAGAACTCCTGCAAATCGTGAATAGAAGTATCGTCCAAAAATATATATTGATACACAGCCGAGTATACCAAATATTGCTTGAGGTAATCTAATTGCCCAAGCATTGACTCCAAAAAAGTGCATTGAAGTTGCTTCAAGCCAATAATATAAAGGAGGTTTATCTAAGAATGGTACACCGTTGATTGTAGGAGTAACCCAGTTTCCAGATGTTAACATCTCTCTTGCAATTTCTGGATAACGTCCTTCATCAGGGATGCTTAGATGACGTGATCCTAAAAATAAGAAAAAATAAATGATATATATAGTTAGTAATATTAAAATATCAAAAAAATATGTATTTCTTAAATTTTTCACTTTCAATGGATGTTATAAAGCTTAGATTATGTGCAAATTTAACCTTAAAAAAGATAAATCGCAAGTAGATATTAATGAACTTTAGATGGATATTTTAAATTTCGTTAAACTGTTCTGGTTTATCTTCTTTGTTTTCAAATAAAAACTTCCGCATTTCTTCTTGAAGAAATTCTTTAGCTTTTGGTTCTATTAGATTTAAACGATATTCGTTGATCAAAATTGTTTGATGAGCTAACCAAGCTTGCCATGCTTTATTAGAAATCTCTGAATGAATTTTTTTACCAAGTTCACTAGGTAGTGGTTGAAATGGGATAGCATCTAATTCTTCATTGTATTTTTTACATAAAACTTTTGTCATTATTCGCTCCTTTGAATATTTTAAATACACCTTTTTGGTTTTGGAAGTCCAGCTAATTTTGCAGCCTGTACTGCAGGTGAAACTGGGAAGAGTATTTGTAGATATAAACTATTACCTATTTTCTCGCCATACTTTTCTCTTAAAGCTTTTACAAGTTCTCGAATCGCTGGAGATTTTTTGTTTTGTTGATAAAAATCGCGTAAAAAATTGATGACTAACATATGCTCATCTGTTAACGAGATTTTCTCATCATTAGCAACTTTATTACAAAAGCCAATATCCCAACTGTCAAAGTCTAATAAAAAGCCTTGCTTGTCTATGTTGTAGTTATCCACAAATATGGTAAAATTTGATACTAGTTTTTTATTATCTGATAATTATAGCAAACAAGACTAATTGTTTTAATCCATAAAAAGGCATATTTGATGAAAGTTACATTATATACTACAAAATATTGTCCATATTCTTTGAGAGCAAGAATTGCTCTGTTAGAAAAGAAAATGGCAATGGGTGTTGTTGAAGCAGGAGATTTAGAGCCAAATGTTGTTAAAAAAATCTCTCCTAACGGTATTTTTCCTGTTCTTATGGAAAAGGACTACAGTATAAATAATAGAAAAGCGTTGTTAATATATATTGATGAGCGCTTTCCAGCGCCAAGTTTACTACCAAGTGTTGTTAATGATCGTATTAAGATACGTCTTTCTTTGGATAAGATTGATAATGAGTGGTATCCAGTACTTGATGAGATCAGAAAAAATAGAGAGAATAAAACCAAGCTAAAAGCAATTTTTAAAGATCTTAGAGAAAGCTTATTAGCTATGGAAAAAGCTTTTTCAGATTCTGATTATTTTATATCTTCAGGCTTTACTTTAGCTGATTGTTATATAGCTGCTTTAATTATTTGTTTAGAAGCAGAAGGCTTTGTAATTGATGAAGAGTATGGATCAATTTTCAATTATAAAAAACGCGTGTTTGCAAGAGATTCTGTTAAAAAAGCTAATTTAAAAGGTGGTGCTGGAGAGTCTTTGTTAAAGACTTTAAGAGCTCATCGATAGGATAAAATAACTATGTGGTATCAAGGTTTTATAGATTTTGTATTTTTTGCTTTGAGTACAGCCTTGGTTGTAATAGCTATTGTTTTTGTTGTAGGGAGCTTTTTCTCTTTACTTGCTAAAGCTAAACAAGAAGTTACAAAATTAGCAGCAGGAAAACTTGAAATAAATAAAATAGGCGATGAGTATAAATCTACTAAAGAGCAAATTTTAGAAACTTTGTTAGATAAAAAGGAATATAAAAAGTTTGTCAAAGAACAGAAAAAAATTGATAAACAAGAAAAACCTAAGCAAAGAAAGTTTATTATTAATTTTAAAGGAGATATTCACGCATCTCAAGTTGAAGATTTACGCAACGAAGTAACAGCAATTCTAGCTGTAGCTGTGGCAGATGATGAGGTTGTGGTTAGAATAGATAGTCCAGGTGGTGTTGTTAATGGTTATGGCTTTGCGGCAGCTCAGTTAGAGCGTATTAGACAAGCAGGAACAACCTTGACAGTTTGTATTGACCAAGTTGCTGCTAGTGGTGGCTATATGATGTCAGCGGTTGCTAATAAGATTATTGCTGCACCTTTCGCTATAGTAGGTTCAATTGGAGTTGTTGGTACAGTTCCGAATATCAGAGAGCTTCTTGAAAAAAATGGTATCAATGTTGAAATGCATACTTCAGGTGAGTTTAAGCGTACATTGACAACTGTTGGTGAGAATACAGAGGATGGGCGTAAAAAGTTCAAGCAAGATTTAGAAAATATTCACGAGTTATTCAAAAAGCATATTTTGGCATATCGTCCAAATTTAGATATGCATAAAGTAGCTACTGGAGAATATTGGTTTGGTAAAGATGCTTTAGAGTTAGGTCTAGTTGATGAAATTAGAACTTATGATGATTATTTAATTGAGTTTCTTGATAATCATTACTCTGTTTATGAAGTTAGCTACGTTAGAAAAAAGGATAAAGAATTTATTAAATCTAAGCTTGCTATGATTAGAAAAACTATAACAAGTTTTTTGTATGCGCGTAAAATAATGTAGGTCAACAGTGTTATCTTTAGATATTCATCAGCAACTTCTTGATAGTTTTTTTGAGCAAAAAACAAAAAATATGTTACATCATGCTCTTATTTTTAGGGTAAAAGATGCAATATTATTAGATAGCTTTATGAATTCTTTGTGCCAGCTATTGTTGGGACAGAATGTTACTGACTATAAAGACTCTCCGTATGTAAGTGTTGCTGCTATAGAAAATGATGAAATCAAAGTTTCTGAAATTAAAAAGATAATTAAAAACTGTGAACTGACTGCGCATAATAATTTAGCTAAAATAATCATAATTGAAGAACTTGACTTGTTAAATGAATCTGCAGCTAATGCTTTACTAAAAACATTAGAAGAACCCACAGCAGATACTTTCTTTTTGATGTTTACCAAAAACTATACAGATATTCTGCCGACGGTTAAAAGTAGATCTATAGTCTATGATATTAAATTTAGCCAAAAAGATAAATACAACTATTTAAAGTATACATTTGATATGTCTCAAAAAGCTGTTGAGAAATCATTGCAAATGGCTCGTGATGATATAAATATTATAGCTAAGATTAAGCTTGAACAACATTTTTGGGTGCTTAGGAATAACCTGATGAAGGTTTTGGTTAATCAAACTAATCCCAATGTATTTTTAAAGGAGATTAATCCGTATTTTAAAGATGCATTATATTGGTTAACTAGTATAATAATAGATGTTTATAATTATAAGCTTAATGAGCAGGTAGAAGTTGCCAACTACGATAAATTAGCAGTTATAAAGTATCTTGCGACTAAATTTACAGATGATTACATATATAACCTTTATCATAAATCATTAGATGCAAAGAGTTATTTTTCAAGCTTTAAGAATGTTGATAAAGAGTTAGTATTAGAAAATTTAATATTAGAAATTATAAAATAGGTAAAATAAAATGGATGTAAAACAACAACAAAATTTAAAAGCCCAAGCACATGCTTTAAAGCCAGTTGTGCTAATGGGTGAAAAAGGGCTTACTGAGAATGTAATGTTAGAAATTGATCTAGCCTTAGCATCACATGAGCTGATCAAAGTAAAAGCAGGTCGCCTACCTAAACAAGAAAAGCAAGAAATTGCTGCAGAGATTGTTAAAGCTACAAAGTCCGAGCTTGTTCAGATAATCGGTAATATCTTAGTACTATACAGAAGAAATCCTAATATAAAGAAAAAGTAGGTTTAAATAAATATGAGTTTTCCAATATCACGTCCACGTAGACTTAGAGTTACTCAAGCCTTTCGAGATATGGTTGCTGAGACAAATTTGAACATAGATGATTTGATGTATCCAATATTTGTTGTGCATGGTAATGGTATCAAAAAAGAAATCTCAAGTATGCCAAATCAATATCATTGGTCAGTGGATATGCTTGATGAGCTTGTTGAGCAGGTTATAAAATTAAGTATAAAAAGTTTGATGATATTTGGTGTACCAAAAACCAAAGATCTTATATCATCAGAGAATTATGATCCAAACGGTATAACGCAACAAGCAATCAGAAAAATTAAAGAGCTAGCCCCAGAGCTTGTAGTAGCTACAGATGTGTGTATGTGTAGTTTTACACCTCATGGACACTGTGGTATTTTGGATGAGCATGATTATGTTGATAATGATCAAACATTAGAAATATTACAAAAAACAGCTGTTTCTCATGCACAAGCTGGTGCAGATATTGTTGCACCAAGTGGAATGATGGATGGCATGATAATTGCAATGCGTCAAGCATTGGATGAGTCAGGATTTGAGACTGTGAGTATTATGTCATACTCTGTGAAGTATACTTCAGCATATTATGGTCCATTTAGAAGTGCTTGTAGTTCATCTCTTAAGGGAGATCGTAAAACCTATCAGATGGATTATCGTAATAAAAAAGAGGCTATCCGTGAAGCTTTAGCAGATGTTGAACAAGGCGCAGACTTTATTATGGTTAAACCAGCATTGAGTTATTTAGATATTATTAATGAACTGAGTCATATAATAGAGTTGCCAATAGCAGCATATCATGTCAGTGGAGAATATGTGATGATTAAAGCTGCTGCAAATGCAGGTCTTGTTGATGAAAAAGCAATCACTATAGAAACGTTGACATCGATGAAAAGAGCAGGCGCTAAAATAATTCTTACTTATACAGCTTTAGATGTTGCATCTTGGTTAAATTAAGAACTATCAAAAAATTTTAAAATAATATAGAATCGAAACTATAAAAGGCTAGATTGTATTCTGAAAGTTTTAAATAGTTGAAAGAGAGTTCCAAATATAGTTTATTAGGTTTTGACGAAACTAAAATAAACGATAAGGAACTAAAAAATGCCAAAGCACTTAACTCTTTCAAATAGA
>NZ_WBSX01000033.1 GCF_009823375.1 Francisella noatunensis subsp. noatunensis
GAAAAGTTGTTGGAGTTTTATAACTTTCCAGCCGAGCATTGGCAACATATTCGTTCTACAAATCCTATAGAGTCTACATTTGCTACTATAAAACACAGGACTAAACAAGCTAGAGGCTGTTACTCTAGGGAGACTTTATTGGCTGCTTTTTTTAAGTTAGCTATACAAGCTGAGAAAAAATGGCATAGATTAAATGGCTATAAGAGAATTAATGAAATGCTAAATAATGTAACTTTTATTGATGGCATTTCTGAGCATGAAGTTGACAAAATAAAACAGGATAAAAATTATGCCGCTTAATTCCCATACACTAGATTTGATAATAACTCAAAAACTAGAAACTGCTGATGAATTAGATTCTTTAAAACTACTAGAACCAAAACTTTCTTGGCAAAATATAATAGATCAATGGCAAATTGGCGAAGATGCCTCGCATCAAATCCTTGAAGAGTTTCTAGATGGTAAAGTAAAAGAATACAAAATAGCTAGAGACTTCATGAGTACAGACTCAACTTCTAAATTATCACCATATTTACACTTTGGTGAGATATCTCCTAACCAAATTTTTAACGCAGTGCAAAGTCTAGACTGTATCGGTAACAATGAAGAACACTTTATAAAAGAGTTAGTCTGGCGTGATTTCTCTTATTATCAAATATATTATTATCCTGAATTACATAACAAGAACATCAACCAAAAGTTTGATAGTTTTGAATGGGATAACGACGCTACTCTTCTTAAAAGATGGCAAACTGGACAAACAGGTATTCCAATAATTGATGCGGGTATGAGAGAGCTTTGGCAGACTGGTTATATGCATAATCGCGTACGTATGATAGTTGCCAGCTTTCTTATCAAAAACTGTCTTATCCACTGGAAATATGGAGAAAAATGGTTTTTTGATACTTTATTCGATGCTGATTTTGCTAGTAATAATGCTAACTGGCAATGGGTTGCTGGTTGTGGTCTAGATGCTGCTCCTTACTTTAGAATTTTTAATCCTGTGCTACAAGCTGAAAAATTTGAAGCTTATGAATATATTCGTAAGTATGTACCTGAACTCAAGCTTTTACCCAATAAACTACTTGCAAAACCATGGGAGGCAAGCAAGCTAGTCTTACAAGAAGCAGGAGTTAAATTGGGTGATAATTATCCAAAACCTGTAGTAGACCTCAAGAAATCTCGAGACAAAGCATTAGAGTTGCATAAGAAATTAAACTAAAACTCAAGCTTAATGAATTGCTTATATTGTTGCCCTTTCTTGAGCTTAATATCTGAATTATCATAGTTTTCACCAATTACTGGTATAAACTGTGGCTCAAAACAGATTGCATGAAATTTCTGTGAGTTTAAACCATTTGATAACTTCAAACCATCAGGAAAATTAGTAGTATATATCTGCGTAGCTGGATAAGAACTTGTTACTACAAGCTTTCGTCCACTAATCTCATCTGTCAATTTAATAGCCCCATCAACAATATAACAATGATCTATCCCACCACCACTAAAATATTCAAAATTAGTTGCTAATTTATCTGCAATAACTGATTCTTGACTAAAATCCATTTCATAAGGAATTTTTATAATTTGCTTAGGTATACTGTTTGTATCAGTTATTACTAATCTCTTTGCAGATACTTGTAGTTTATGATTTTCTATAGTAGCTTTAAAATCTCCAGATAAATTATAGTAATTGTGATTTGTGAGATTTAGTAATGTATCTTCATTAGCTATGGCTTCAAAATGAATTACTAATGAATTATCTTGTAACTCATAAGTTATATCAATTTGAACATCTGCTGGAAAACTATCATCTGATGATTTTTGAATACGGCTAAATTTAACTTTATTTTGATTAATTGTATAATCAAATCGCTGATGAGAGATATTATTAAAACTTCCATGAAGAGTATTAATAGATTTCTCATTTTTACTAACACTATACTTTTTATTATTTAAGATAAACTCACCATCTTTGATCCTCCCAGCTACCCTACCGATACTAGCACCATAATATGATGGATTATTAAAATAATTTTCTATATCTGCATACTGTAAGACTATATTTTTAAACTTACCATTGTTATCTCTAGTTCTAAGAGAATATACAGTAGCCCCAATATCTAATAGTTCTAGTTGGATACTATCATTTTCTAATGAAATTACATTTAAGAAACTTTGTGTAGTTTTAATTCTTTTAGTAGATACTTTTAGCATAGTTTAATATCAATTTTGCAACTTGTGATTTTGATATATTATTATACTCTTTTAAATTATTTTCAGATAAGATTGTTACACTTGAATTATCATTACCAAATACTTCGGTTGAATTAGCAACTATCATGTTTAGATTTTTTTTGACAAGCTTAGATCGAGCATATTCAACTATATTTTCAGACTCAGCCGCAAAGCCTATAGCAAAAATATTTGGATATGATTTTTTACAATTTGCTAAAACATCAGGGTTTTTAATAAATTCTAAGGTTAAAGTTTCATTAGTTTTTTTAATTTTATTAGTAAATTTATTTTTGATCTTATAATCAACTACTGCAGCACAACCAATAAAAATATCACTATCTTTAGCTTTCTCAAGCATTGCTTGATTCATTGCATCAGCACTTTTGGTATCAATGATTTCTAAGTTAGGATGTTTAATATCAAAACTTATTGTCGTTTTTGCTTTTAATACTACAACAGTTGCTCCTCTTGCAAGTAACTCTCTTACTAAAGCAAAGCCCATTTTACCAGAGCTGTAATTTGATAGGTATCTAACACCATCAATATCTTCTACAGTTGCTCCTACTGTTATCACTACTTTTTTAACTTTGAAATCTTGAGCAACATTCAATAACTCAAACAAAACTTCAGGCTCATGTAATCTGCCACTCCCTATATCTCCACAAGCTTGAATGCCTTGATCTGGAGCAATCAAATTAAATCCTATATTTTGAAGCTTTGTGATATTCATCTGAGTTAATTGATTTTGCCACATATTTACATTCATAGCAGGAGTTATATATACTTTAGAATTGTCATCATTAGCTAATATTGTTTGACTTAATAAATCATCAGCTAAACCATGAGCTAATTTTGCAATAGTATTTGCTGAAGCCGGAACTATAAATATCTTATCAGCCCAACGTGATAAATTGATATGTGCCATACTTTGACTATATTCACTCATGTTCAAAGATTCATCAGTATAGACATTACAGCCTAAAGCTACTAAAAGTTCAGGCTTTATAAACTGCTGTGCTCCTATAGTAACTATAGCTCTACACTCAACACCACTTTTAATAAAAAGTCTTATTAAATTTATAGTCTTAAAAGCTGATACACTACCAGTAATCCCAAATAAAATCTTATTACCCATAAATATTAATCTCTATTTATTTAATATCTTCTCTCTTTTATAAAACATAATTATTAGTAAGACCATAATAGCTACTAATACGGCTAAGATATTTACATTCATTCTAAATGTGCTTTCATTAGTAATCCAATAAGCAAAAATAATCCCAAAGAAAATACTACTAGTCCTACCTAAGGCAAATATCATATTAGTAGCTAATGAACGAACTTCTGTCGGAAACTCAGTGGCTGCATATTGTGCCCACATGATATTATAACCACCACCAATAAGACCAATAAGTATTCCATAGAAAAATATAAAATCACTAGATACGTACTTATATGCAAAAATGCTCACCAAAAATATAACTATATTTATTACAAAAAATAAACTCGGTGATTTAAAATATTGGTTATATATTCCACTAAGAACACTACTAATAATATTTCCTGCAAAAAATCCAAATAAAAACAGCTTAACTAAACTTGCAAAATCTATATCATTTGCGATGAATTTCACTAATGCAAACATTACAGTTATCACAAAGAAGTAAGGTAGCGTAATTAAAAAGTTAAGAATCAGCGGTTTATTATAATTTCTGATAAGAAAACTAATACTTCCCGCATTTTTAAATTTATCAGATTTATACAACTCTATAAAATATGGTGACTCTTCTAATACTCTTCGAAATGCGTAAATTCCCAAACCAGCAAATCCACCAAAAATAAACATTACTTTATAAGATAAAACACCCAAAAGTGTAGCGACCACTCCTCCTAATACTCCAAGAATATATAAAAGACTCATTCCCCAAGCAGCTAATCTAGGCGGAAAAAATTCTACTATCAAAACACTAGATACAGCAAACTCACTTGCTAGAGCCAAGTATGCTAAAAATCTTAGTAGCATAAAAATGTAGATATTATTTACAAATATACACAATAAAGTAGTCAAAGAATAAAGCAAAATACTATATTTTATAACAGTAATACGCCCAAACTTATCAGCCAAGATACCAAAGAGGATTGCACCGACTAAGATACCTACCATTTGAATATTATTTATCAAGTAATAAGTTTGTTGAATTTTAGTAGAATCAAAAATTCCAAATTGTTGCTTTAGTAAATCAACATAAGAGACGCTAAAGACAGTCAAATCATAAAAATCTATAAAGTAACCTAAACACAGTATTACTAAAATCCATATTGCATTTTTCATTATTCAAAATAAATTGATAATATTAGAGATGTATTATAGATAGATAAAAGTTTAATGACTATAGCTAAAAAGCATTAATCGACAATAATATTCTTCTCATTTGCTGTAGATCTACAAAATGCTACATAACGCTTATCAGTCACAAACCAATAGAATACTGCACCAACAATAGCGTCAACAAAATAGTTTGTTATAGGTGTAGTTAAACAAACAAAAATTATAAATGGTAATATAAGCATTAAAAGATTTTTAATACCAATTCTTCTAAACTCAAGGCTTGCATATATAGTTATTAAAACTACAAGTATTGCACTCATATTTATTTGTGTCTGAATCTCTACTGTATTAAGTAACAATGTCAAAACCACAAATACAACCAAACCAAATAGTCTAGTACGTGGCGCTAAAGCTCCCATACTTACAGGTGCTGCCATATATCCTATAATGTGAAAACCTGTCACAACCAACATCAAACCAGTCAAGTTATCTGAGAAAAACAAAAATATGACTGATAATATAAAGTTTGCAAGAAGAGATCTACGTGAGATATTTACAACAGGAGTAATTTTAGCATAATATCTAGGCATCTGTCCTTCTGAAGACATTGCATATAGCATTCTCGAAGAAGCACCTAAATATGTATATCCTGTAGCAGATGGACTAACTACGCTATCAACTATAAGCAAAAATGATATATAACCAAGTCCTAATAGTGTTGCTAATTGTAATAATGGTGAATCAAAATCTAATAAACCATATTTGGAACTCTCTTTCAACTATTTAAAACTTTCAGAATACAATCTAGCTATAAAACTAAAACTATAAGTAAAGCTAAAATAATTGCTAATGGAATATTTCTACCAGGATTTTTAACTTCACTAGCATAAGCAACAACAGTTTGAAATCCATTGAAGGTATAGATCAAACCACCGGCAACAATAGCAGTCAAAGCTGAGCCAAATCCAAACTGGGAATTGTTAGGAATATCTTCGGAAAACATACTAACATGATCAGAGCTATGTATAAATGCATAGGCTATAAATATAATAACAATTATAAATGGTACTGCTATTTTAAATACTGTTATAGCATTATTGACTCTAGCTAATAATTTAACACCATAAAAATTAATAACTAAATATATAAATAATACAGCTAGTGCGAAAGTCATACCAGCTGTAGTCAAAACGCCATCACTCATTAACCATTGCATAGACTTAACACCAGATAGATACTGAGTAGTTGCTAATGCTTCAGATGAAATAACTACAACAATACCAATCAGTTTGCAAAAGCAAATGGCATTGCAAAAATACTATTATGAGATATCGCACTCGATCTAGTTGTAGCTCCTCTTACTGGATACAAAGATACAACTTTACCAAGACATAGCGCAATCATTACAACAATTAATGCTGCTAAAATCCAAGCCAAAAAAGCCCAGTTACCAGCATTTTTAGCTGTAAGCTGAGCACTAAATAGCCAGCCTGAACCGACCATATAAGTAGTACCGATCAATACAGCACTAAACAACGACATCTTTTTTACAGATACATTATCACTCATATTCTTTCCTTATAATTAATTTAAAACTAGACAAAAAACTTTTTGATAATTTTTGATCATCGACTGACAAAAAATTTGACAAGGTAAGTTTTAAATTACCATCAAGAATATGAGTTTATAATATTTTTTACTCCTCTAAACTCATTAAAGATGCATTTCCACCAGATGCGGTAGTATCGACACTGACAGTTTTTTCTACAACGAATCTGCGCAAATATAGAGGTGATGCTGTTTCTATTGCTAAGCTAGTGCACTTACCATCTTTAGCAACACTTTCTGCAACAAACGGGATAATTGCTCCTCTACGTAATGCCAAAGCTTGATGAACTTGTTTAACTGCTGAAATACTTCCTGAAAAAGTCACTAAAGCTACTTTGCTATTGAACAGTAGCGCTGAAGTAATCTCTTCATCATCAGATAAAATTAAATTAATAACTTTAGGATTAACACCAGCCTTAAGCATTAACTTAACAATATTATAAGCTGTTAAACTACCTGTATATGCAGGTTTAGCTACAACAGTATTACCGGCTAATAATGCAGCTGTTGTTTGACCTACAAATCTTATTAATAAGTCACAACTTGAGCACATACTAAATACTACACCACGCCCTTTCAAGCTTAGCTCATCAATTTCACCTGTAGGTCCAGGTAACAACTCAGGATGTGCAAATTCCTTTTTAGCCTGTAAGCAATAATATGCTACTTGCTGTATAGTTTTATCAATCTGAATATGAGCATCTTCTACAGATACATTTGATTCACTAACCAAGCATGATGCTATTAGATGACGCTCTTTTTCTAATAAATCTAAGAATTTTTCAACAATTAAAGTTCTATCTTCAGCATTTATATGATTCCAAGCATCTGCTTCTGCATAAGCTACTTCTATAGCTTTATCGACGGTACTTACAGAGGCAACATATTTTTTACCAATATTCTTACCATTAGCAGATTTTAGATCTACAAATTTATCCTTCTTAGCTTTCTCACCAGCTACAATATTAGTGATACTATATTTATCTTTTATCAGTTTGTTTGTAGCTAGTTCATCATTAGCAATTTTTTCAGGATTATAAATCTCTTCTACCGCACCAACACCTGATAATTTTTCATTTGCCAAACGATGCATATAGTATGGACCACCCGCTTTAGGACCAGTACCAGATTTACCTTGTCCCCCAAAAGGTTGGACACCGACAACAGCACCGACAATATTTCTATTTATATAGACATTACCAGCTTTGATGTTATTTTTAACATAGTTCATAACCTCATTAATTCTACTATGAACACCTGCAGTCAATCCATAACCAGTAGAGTTAATATCCTTTATAAGTTTGCTAAGTTCATTTGCTTTAAACCTAAGGATATGAAGAATTGGACCAAACTGTTCTCTACCAAGGTCAGATAACTTATCTATTTCAAATGCAGTAGGCATTACAAATGTACCTTTTTGAGTATCCTCATTTGGTTGAGCTTGGTATACAAGTTTAAATTGTTTTTTCTTCTCTTCTATATATGCATTTAGATTATCAGCTGCTTCTTTATCTATTACAGGACCAACGTCTGTATCAATATACTTTGAATCGCCTATTTTAAGTTCTTTCATAGCACCAACAATCATTTTGATATAATTATCTGCTATATCTTCCTGTAAGCATAATATACGTAATGCCGAACAACGCTGACCAGCGCTATCAAAAGCTGAACGTATCACATCTCCAGTAACCTGCTCTGGTAGAGACGAAGAGTCTACTATCATAGCATTCTGACCACCAGTTTCTGCTATAAATGGTACTATTTCACTAGATTTTGATGCTAATGTTTGATTTATAATTCCTGCAACTTCAGTTGATCCTGTAAATATAACCCCTTTGCATACAGGACTTTGAACTAAAGCACTACCAACAGTTGCCCCTTCTCCTGGAGTAAACTGTAATACACCTTTAGGAAGGCCTGCTTTGAATAATAACTTGATAGCCTTATAAGCGATAATAGGAGTTTGCTCGGCAGGTTTAGCTACTACAGTATTACCAGCAGCTAAAACAGCTGTAATCTGACCTAAGAATATTGCCAAAGGGAAATTCCAAGGGCTAATACATACCATTGCTCCTCGACCTGTAAACTCAATTTGTTTTAGATGATCGGATAATGCAGGCAATTCAATCGGTCCATTAAATTCTCTACGTGCCTGAGCAGCATAATAACGACAGAAATCTACAGCTTCTCTAACCTCATCAATAGCATTTGATAAAGTTTTACCAGCTTCAATCATCGCTATAGCAATAAATTCATCAGTATTCTTTTCTAATAAATTTGCGAATTTTTCTAGAATATCAGCTCTTTGACTAGCTGGAGTATTATTCCAATCCTCAAATGCACTTTGAGCATTTTTTAACGCTCTTTTTGCCATTTTAGCATCAGCATTAATCACAGTACCAATTATATCGCCAGTATTTGGATTTATAACAGCTTCAGCTGTGCTCTTGTCAATATCAACATTAGAAACTATTGGCTTTGCTTTATATGTATTTTTAAAAGTATATTTCTCAATATTTTTATACATCTCTGCTAACACTGCGAAGTCATTAGTATTATGACCTTGTGAATTTAACCTAGGAGCTACTATATCTTTTGGATATGATATATTAGGATGCTGACCACAACCATAGTCAACAGCTTTTTTAACTGGATCCTCTATTAGCTCTTCAATAGGTAAATTTTCATCAACGATTCTATTTACAAATGAGCTATTAGCACCGTTTTCTAGTAATCTTCTGACTAAATAAGCAAGTAAGTGCTTATGTCCACCAACCGGAGCATATATTCTACAAGGAATATCTTCATAACCTTCTTTACCAACTATATTGTCATATAAAGGATCACCCATACCATGTAGACATTGAAACTCAAAATCTTTATTGCCATTAGCCAACTCCATCACTACAGCTACAGTTTGAGCATTATGAGTGGCAAACTGCGGATAAATATATTGAGGATGTTCAAAAAGTTGCTTCACACATGCTTGGTAAGAAACATCTGTATGATATTTACGTGTAAATACTGGGTAACCTGCTAAACCTTGCTCTTGTGCATGTTTAATTTCAGCATCCCAATATGCACCTTTTACAAGACGAATCATAAATCTTCGATTAGTTTTCCTAGCAAGATTAGCTAAGTAATCTAATACATAAGGAGCTCTTTTCTGGTAAGCCTGAACAACTATACCAATCCCATCAAATCCATCTAAAGATGGCTCATGAGCCAATCTCTCTACCAACTCTAGTGATATTTGCAATCTCTCAGTTTCTTCAGCATCAATATTCATTCCTACATTATATTCTTTAGCTAACTGAGTAAGTTTAAGTAACTTTGGATATAATTCTTCATGAACTCTTTGATGCTTTGCAACTTCATAACGCGGATGTAAAGCAGATAGTTTGATAGATATACCCGGATTCTTTTTAATCTCTCTATTTGTTGCATATTTAGCTAGCTCATTTATAGCATGCAAATACTGACCATAGTAATAATCAGCATCAGCCATAGTCATTGCAGCTTCGCCTAGCATATCATAAGAATAACTATATCCTCTAGCAACTTTAGTTTCTGATACTTTTAATGCTTCTTCAATAGTTTCACCAAGTACATATTGCTTACCAACTATTTTCATAGCCTGCTTCATAGCTTGACGAATTACTGGTTCACTTGATTTTTTTAGCAAGTTTTGAAAAACCTTTCTATATGCTCCATGAGGCTTCTTCAAAATTTTACCAGTTAACATCAAACTCCATGTAGCAGCATTAACAAACAAATGTTTTTCTCTACCAACATGATTTTTCCATGCCGCACTAGTTAATTTATCTTTGATAAGTAGATCAATGGTGTATTTATCAGGTACTCTTAATAACGCCTCAGCTAAACACATTAGTACGATACCCTCTTCAGAAGATAAGTCATACTCAATCATAAAAGCATCAATACCAGATTTCTTTAGCCTATTTTTTCTAACTTTTTCTACTAAACCATATGCTCTTTCTCTTACTTGTGCTTTTTGCACACTAGACATATGAGCTCTATCTACGAGTTTAGTTACAGCCTCTTTTTCTTCTATAAGCCAATATTTAGAGATATTCATTATTTCATTTGAAATAGGATACTCACCTGAATGGTTTAATAAGTTATTCATATTGCTTCCTTTTATACTTACTTTAATCTATTTTTGTTAAATTTTTTCTTTTCTAGAATAATTTTGTTAATAAGCTCTCTGTATCTATCTGGTGGAGTAACTCCTTTAAACAACCAGTCAAACATGTCATTATCTTCGCTAGTCAAAAACTCGACAAACAATTTTTTACCGGCAAGATCTTCTTGCATATAACAATTATTTAAATATGGAGCTAATATTATATCAAGCTCTAGCATACCTCTACGTGCAGAGTATTTTATTTTTTCTACTGAGCTGAATATAAGATCATCATTTTTTATTATCATAAATAGTCAAGCTTATTAAATATAAGGATTACACTAGTTTATACTATACACTTAAGACAACCAATATCGTTAAAGGAATTATTTCAAAAAATACTCTTTTATTTAGCTAAACAATCCGGTATTATTTGCTCTATAATTTTAGGTTTATTCATAACTATTTATTACCTATCTAAAATAAGTTTATTCAAACTAAAAAATACTAAAAGGATTTAAATTTAATGGCTATCAGTCAAAATGTTACAAAAATACTTCAAGATATCGATGAACTAGATTTGTTTAGCAATATTTCAGATGAGTGGTCGACTCTACTTAATGAATCTGATGATGAAATCAAAATCAAAAAACTATACTCAGCATTAGTAAAAGAGAGTATTCGCCGTGAGACAGCAGAAAGATTAGCTAAAGATGCTAAATCATACTGTGATCTTATTCAGGAACAATCTAAGCAACGTATATCTGACTTGAAAGAAAGCCTAGAGAGCCAAATTGCATTTCTCACTCAACAAATCAAAGATCTAAAAGTTGAGTCTTCAAAAAATCTTGATTACTACAGAAATGAGTTAAAAAAAGTTACTAGAAGTTTGATAGATAACAAAAATTAACTAGATTAATAAATTCTGAAATATCTCAGAAAGCAATTTTATTTGCATTAGCCTTTAAAGTTATAATATTTATCTTTCTTGATATCTAAAATTCCCAGTATAAGAAAATACTTCTCTATTATTACATTTTGAGAAAACAGCTCTAGAAAATCTATCTTAATTATCCTTTTCTATTTCTAAATCAGCACAGTTAGTTATAGCTTTACCTTTATCATCTAAAACAGTATAGCTTGCAAAAGAAACTCCCGACAATGAAAATAACAACATCCCTACCACTAAAATTTTATTTTTCATATTTTAGAATTTTTAGAAGTGACCAATAGAAATATGCTATCAATATAATTCGTTATTTTCTATTAGAAACTTTCAAGAATAATTCTAAATCTTTTTTAGACTGCTTATGTAAAGCCAAGTTTCCGATATCTTTTATAAGAATAAATTTTAACTCTTTATTACTATTTTTCTTATCCAAAAGCATTGCATATAAAAACTCTTTTTGACAAATATCTCTAGGGAAATCAATAGAAATATCAAAGCTAACTATAAATTTTTTAAAATCTTTTGCTTGTTGTTGTGAAATTATATCTAGGTAGCAACAAAAATCTATAGCCTGAGCCATTCCAACACCTACTGCTTCTCCATGTTTTAAACCTAGATATTTTTGACATTTCTCAATAGCATGACCAAATGTATGTCCGAAATTAAGGATTGCTCTAGCGCCTGTAGTTTCCTTTTCATCTTCCGCTACAACTTGAGCCTTAATGTGACAACTTCTCTTGACCATTTCTATCAGAGTAGAAGCATCTTTAGCTAAAATTTTATCTCTATTTAAATCAAGCCAATGATAAAAATCTTTTGAGATAAAAGCATACTTTACAACTTCAGCCATACCAGATGTATATTCTCGTTGAGGTAAAGTTTGATAAAATTGTACAGATGTATAAACAAGCTTTGGCTGATAGAAAGCTCCTATCATGTTTTTACCCAAAGGATGGTTTATTGCTGTCTTACCACCAACAGAAGAGTCTACCTGTGATAATAGTGTAGTAGGAACTTGGATAAAGTCTACTCCTCGCTGATATATCGCAGCAGCAAAACCAGTAATATCACCAATAACACCACCGCCTAGTGCCACTAAAACAGTTGAATTTCGAGTGTATTGATTTTCTAGCAAAGATGATAATATTTTATCTAAGCTTGTTTGAGATTTATATTGCTCACCATCTTCAAGTACACATGTCTTAATGTCTAATTCATTAGGCATTGAATCTAAAAAACTATCAAGATATAAACTAGCAACTGTAGTATTCGTGACAACTAAGACTTGTTTATTTTCTATATGAGAAATAATATGAGAAAGATCTAGTGAAGAATCAATTATAATAGTATAACTTTCACTAGACGTAGGATTTACTAATAGTTCACTAATCACAGTATTGTTTCTTCAACTAAGAATGTAGATATTTTGTTAACTATATTTTTTACTGTCGCTCCATTTGTTTCAACCACAACATCAGCAATACTTCTATATAAAGGCTCTCTCTCAGCCATTAATTGCTCTAAGACAGGTTTTTTATCATCAACTCTTAAAAGAGGTCTCTTTGTATCTTTTGCCGTTCTCTCAAGTTGTTGCTCAATAGTTGCCCCAAGATAAACAACTTTACCACGTGAAGATAACAATGATCTCGTATCTGGATCAAGTATAGCACCACCACCAGTAGCTAGAACTATATTTTGCTTTTCTGCCAAAATCTCAGCAATAACATCTCGCTCACGCTTCCTGAAGCCTTCTTCACCCTCTAGATCAAAGATCCAATTAATATCAACACCACACTTTTTTTCTATTGTATCATCAGAATCTATAAACTCTAATTTTAACTGTTTAGCTAATTGCTTACCAATAGTAGATTTTCCAGCACCAACTGGACCAATTAAGAAAATATTTTTTGTTCTTATCATTTTTGACTCAAAATTATAAGTTAATTACACACCGTGATAGTTTGTTACTAATCACCCCTTGTACATAAAAAATTATAGGCTATAAGATACCTAAATATTAATATTATTGCAACTATTATCTGCTACCATTTTTGAACCTTCGTTTCAATAATCTTAGGTGTTATAAAAATTAAAAGTTCACTATCCTGATCGGCAATAACTGTATTACTAAATAAGTAACCCAAATATGGTATATCTCCTAAAAATGGTATTTTATTGCGAGTTTCTGTCTGTTTCTTAGAGTAGATACCGCCAATTACTACGGTTTCACCATCTTTAACCATTACCTTAGTAGTTACTTCTCGCTTATCAATAATTGGCGGTAAATCCTCTCCCGTCGAGGTTTTACCAGAGGATGCACCAACGCTATTTTTTGTTACAAGTACATCCATTACAATATTTCCATCTGGTGCATCCAACACTGCCTCTTAAAATGCGACAGATGCCGCACCCGAGGCTGTTGCTTGTTGATAAGGAACATCCTGTCCATCTTTAATGAATGCCACTTGATTATTTGTAACAACTAAATGTGGTGAGGCAACTTGATTAGCTAAAGATTCACTCTCAAGAGCTCTAATCTCCATTTTTAACTGCCCCCCCATTAGGGTATATGCTAAACTTACAGTACTCGCAACGATAGGGTTTTGTTGACCAGGCTGTGGTATTGGATTAGTAAATGTTTTAAGTCCAACATTATAAATATCATTAGGTCCCTTAACACCATAATTAAATCCCAATTCTAAACCACTTGCTCTTCTTACTTCCACAATTCTTGATTCTATATATACTTGATCATTAGGTATATCAATTTCATTTATGACATTCCTAATAAGTGGATTTTTTTCCTCTGTATCGGTTACGATAAGCGTATTTGTACGAGTATCTGAAGTTATACTACCTCGTGGCGACATGATTCCACCATTTTGTTTTACCATAGAAGTAATAACTGTCTGAGCTGCTTGTACTGTAGTATAGTTTAGAGGAATAAACTCTGTTACTAACGTCGCGTTGTTTTCTGATGATCTTTTTGTTTGTAGCTCGAGTTGTTCTTGTGCTGCGATTTCAGCTGCTGTCGCAACATAAAGGATACTACTCATTTTTTTGGTAGCTAGTCCCTTACTAACAAGAACGATATTCATCACCTCATTCCATGGGACATTTTTAAGATCAATAGACACGTTTCCACGTACACTACTACTAACAACTAAATTTAATCCTGCAAATTCTGATAGGACCTGAAGAACTGTCTGTACAGGCGTATCTTTAAAAGATATTGTTATAGGCTCATTAACGTTAAAGCCTTCAACACGGCTATTACGTCTATCAATTTTAAACTTAAAAGTATTACCCTCTTTAAAATCACTCAAAGCAATTCTATCTAGAGAATGTATCACAAAAATTACATTACCATTGTCTTTAAGAATTTTTATTGAATCTGCTATCGTATTAAATACTTTAGTATCAATATTACTTACCCATTTATCAGATATTGTTGTATCATCAAAAGTTATAGTAAGAGTATAGCCATCTTGAGATACTTTTGTTTTATATCCAGCAAAATTGCTAATATTTTCCTCAAAAGCAACATCAAAAACAGCACTACCATTCAAACTTCGATGAAACTCTAGATCTTTAATATGTTTGCTATAATTAGTGGTTTTACTTTCATCTCTTCCAACTATCTTCGTTTCCGGCGGCTTAGCCTCTTGAAGCTGACTTGCTGGTGTTTGACTGTTATTTTGTGAGTCTGCAAATGAGGCTTCACAACCTAGCAATCCTCCCAATAGAGTCAAAACAGTTAATAATTTATTATTTCTAAAAAACATTAATTCACCCTAATGTATAGTAACTGGAGTTTTTTGCCAAACTCTCTTTTGATCATTTTTTCCATTCATCGACTACAATACCTTCTTTGGTAATATTTTCGACTTTCCCATAATTTTGTCCAATGAGTTCACCTTCTTTTATATATATTGGCTTATTCTCCATTGAGTTTTCAACTACACCCCATTTTTGATTATTTTGAGAAACTGTTCCTTTAAACTTAAAAGAATTTAATGGATACTGTTGTAAACTTGTAGGCTTAGTATTCATAACTTCTTTGAGTTCCTCTGGAATAACTATTGGCTTAAGTTTAACAACTTCTTGTGTTTGTTTAACCCCTTTGATAGGTACTCTTTTTTCAAAAGGTAGCATGTGATCTATATTAAAAATATTACGTATTTTTGATAATCTCTCAAAAGTTAGTGTATCTCCTTTATATTCAGAAATATCAAGCTTTCCTGTACTTTTTGTAGTCTTAGTACTATTCTGAATAAGTTGATTAACCTGATCTATTCTAGTTTGATAAGAAGCATAACAATTACTATAACCAGCTATCAATAATATTAGACATAACAATTTTAATCTTTGATATTTACTCATTTAAATTACGCTCCTACTCCTTGACGTGAATAGGTCTGCAAATTTAGCTCAGTAACTATTTTAGAATCAGACTCTTTTTTAATGTTTGCTAGATTGTATTCTCAATGTTTATAGAGATACCAAAATGTACTTCATTAGGTGTCAAGTAATTTAAACATTTCTTAGGTCTATTATTCAAGTCTATCTGTAACTTTCTAATGTATTGATGAGATATATTGTTAAAGTTAGTACCTTTAGGTATAAATTGTCTGATATACCTATTCATGTTTTCATTAGTACCTCTTTGCCAAGGACTGTATGGATCAGCAAAGAATACTTTGATGCCAGTCTTGCTAGTT
>NZ_WBSX01000034.1 GCF_009823375.1 Francisella noatunensis subsp. noatunensis
AACTAGCAAGACTGGCATCAAAGTATTCTTTGCTGATCCATACAGTCCTTGGCAAAGAGGTACTAATGAAAACATGAATAGGTATATCAGACAATTTATACCTAAAGGTACTAACTTTAACAATATATCTCATCAATACATTAGAAAGTTACAGATAGACTTGAATAATAGACCTAAGAAATGTTTAAATTACTTGACACCTAATGAAGTACATTTTGGTATCTCTATAAACATTGAGAATACTATCTAGCGTATTTATTTTAATGTTATATATGAAACCATTAAACATGGCTAATATTTATAGCAAGTATTTATTGGGGTTTTGGATTAATTTGAAATACTATCTATTAGACTAGCTATCAAAAATCTAATATAGTAAAATTTTCTTTAATAGGTAACCTTAGTGAAAGTCATGACTTCTTTAGACAAGATTAATAGTTATTTTGAAAGTAGCATCCAAGCAAAAATTGAAACTGCTAATGTCCTGCCTCCAGCTATTGCACAGGCAGTAAATGCTATGGTATCTTGCCTAGAAAATGGTGGTAAGATCCTAGTATGTGGTAACGGTGGTTCAGCTGCTATAGCTCAGCACTTTACATCTAAGTTATTGAATCATTTTGATATGGAAAGACCACCTCTTCCAGCAATAGCTTTAACAGCAGATGTTGCAACTATTACAGCAATTGGAGATCACTATGGTTTTGCCCAGATTTTCTCCAAACAGGTAGCAGCACTAGGCAATGAAGATGATATATTATTAGTTATCTCAGCAAATGGAGATTCACAAAATATTATAAATGCTGTTGAAGAAGCTCATGATCTAGACATGAAAGTTGTAGCATTAACCGGTGCAAATGGTGGTAGGTTACAAACTATGTATAATCCAGATGATATCGAGTTAAGAGTTCCTTCTGATAATGTCGCAAATATTCAAGAGAATCACTTTCTTATAATTCATTGCTTATGTGATATTATAGATCAGAAATTATTTGTAGGCTTAGAAGATTAATATAATGATATTAAAATCTGTATTAAAGAATTTGTGTATTGTTTCATTTTTCCTGAGTCTATCTGCTTGTGGAGTTTTTATTGAGCCTTACACAGCTCCCGTGCCTCAAGGTAAAGAAATCAAGAATAAAAAGCTTTTTGATATCAAACCTAATATGACTAAAGGAGAGGTTGTTTATATATTAGGTTCTCCAGATATTGTCGATACTTTTAATCCAAATCAGTACATTTATATAAATACATATAAAAAACATATGACAGATACTGATTTTAGTGAGTCAAAGCTAATACTAACTTTTAATAACCAGGATAGGCTAGTAGGTATTTCTGGTAACTATGCGCCGCCTACTGATGAGCCTGTGTTTTAATTATTATTCTAAACCAAAATAAAACTCAGTATCGGTTTCATTTACGATTACACGATAATCTATAGAGACATCAGAATTATTACACAAGGATTTCAAGTCATTCAATAAAATATTTCCTAATAATTTCCTTAGTTCAGGACTTCTACCTGGTAGAATGTCAATCTCAAGTTGAATAAAGCTATCAAAGTTACTCAAACTGTCGCCAACTACATAAGTTTTGCATGGGTAGATAAGAGTTCTACATGTATGAATGTCTGTTTTAATCACTTCAACAAGTGTAGAGTGTAGGTTTCTACAAAAGTCATCTAATTTATTCGATATTTTAATATTATCTGTATAGTGAATTTTAATTGTAGGCATAAAATAACTAATCTTCTGTTAGTACAGAAAATAGTAACATAAATGAAAGGAATATGTTTATAGAAGAAACTTGAAAAAAAGAAATAATTAAGCAGCTGTAGAAAGAGCTTTGATCTTAGCACTTAGACGAGACTTATGTCTAGCAGCTTTGTTCTTATGGATTAGACCTTTAGAAGCGTATTTATCTAAAATAGGAACTACTTTTGCGAAGTTCTCTTTAGCAGCTTCAACATCACCTTTCTCGATCGCATAAGCAGCTTTCTTTAAGAAAGTTCTCATCATAGAACGACGCGCAACGTTGTGTTGACGATTTCTTTCAGCTTGAATAATTCTCTTTTTTGCTTGTTTTGAGTTAGCCAATTTAATTCTCCAGTTTTAATTTTTTAACTTTTTATAACCTTAGGCTTCTCTAGGGGATACGTGAGAAGCACAAATATATAAATTTAATAGCTAAAGTATTTTGCATATATTGTACATTTTTGTCAACTGAATTTGTAATTTTATTAAAGAATATTTAGTTATTTAAACTATAGCAATCACTACATTTTAAAGTCATTTTATAGCATAATAGGTATCTAGATTTATTAAATAAAAAATTACTTCTTAGTAGCAACAGAGCTTAAATATTATGAAAAACATCAGAAACTTTTCGATAATTGCACATATTGACCATGGTAAGTCGACTTTGTCAGATAGATTTATACAGGTATGCAATGGCCTTAGTGAGCGTGAAATGAAAGAGCAAGTCTTAGACTCGATGGATATAGAAAGAGAGCGTGGAATCACTATCAAGGCACAATCTGTAACTTTAGACTATGTAGCTAGAGATGGTCAAACATATCAGCTTAATTTTATTGATACTCCTGGACATGTTGATTTCTCTTATGAAGTATCGCGATCATTAGCGGCTTGTGAGGGTGCTTTGTTAGTTGTAGATGCAGCCCAAGGTGTAGAAGCTCAGACAGTAGCTAATTGCTATACTGCTATTGAGCAGAATTTAGAGGTTATACCAATTCTAAATAAAATTGACTTACCATCTGCAGAGCCTGATAGGGTTGCAGAAGAGATTGAAGAAATTATTGGTATCGATGCAACTGGAGCAACTACATGTAGTGCTAAGACGGGCATAGGTGTTGAAGATGTTTTAGAAACAATTGTTGCTAAAGTTCCAGCACCAGAGGGCGATGTTAATGCAAAGCTACAAGCTTTAATTATAGATTCATGGTTTGATAATTATCTTGGAGTGGTTTCCCTTGTAAGAATCAAAAATGGTACTCTTAAGAAGGGAGAGAAATTTAAAGTTATGTCAACTGGAGTTTCATATCAGGTTGATAGAGTTGGGGTATTTACACCGAAGATGAAAGACCTAGATCATTTAAAAGCTGGTGAGGTTGGTTTTATTGTCGCGGGTATTAAGGATATTCATGGAGCTCCGGTAGGTGATACTTTAACTCATACGCATAATCCAACTGATAAGCCTGTTCCCGGATTTAAAAAAGTTCAGCCACAAGTCTATGCAGGGATGTTTACTATAAGTTCTGATGATTATCCTGATTTTAGAGAAGCTTTAGATAAGCTAAGTCTAAATGATGCTTCATTATTTTTTGAGCCAGAAGTATCACAAGCTCTAGGTTTTGGTTTTAGATGTGGTTTCTTAGGTATGCTACATATGGAGATTATCCAAGAAAGATTAGAGAGAGAATACAATCTTGATTTAATCACTTCAGCTCCAACAGTTGTCTACAAGGCTGTCAAAAAGGATGGTGAAACTATAGATGTTGATAACCCATCAAAATTGCCAGAGCCAGGTGCAATAGCAGAGATACATGAGCCAATTGTAAGAGCGAATATTCTTGTGCCAAAAGATTATGTTGGTAGTGTAATTACGATATGTGTTGAGAAAAGAGGTGTTCAGGTTGACCTTAACTATGTTGGTAGTCAGGTTTCTATAACTTATGATTTACCGATGATTGAAGTGGTATCAGACTTCTTTGATACTCTTAAATCTGTTACAAAGGGTTATGGATCTTTGGACTATGAGTTAATTCGTTATGAAGCGGCAGATATGGTTCGTTTAGATGTACTTATCAATGGCGATAAAGTTGATGCTCTAGCAAGTATTGTGCATAAAGATCAAGCTAAGTATAAAGGTAGAGAATTGGTTGAGCGTCTTAAAGAACTAATTCCAAGACAAATGTTTGAAGTTGCAATTCAAGCAGCTATAGGTGGAACTATTGTTGCCAGAAGTACTGTTAAAGCATTGCGTAAGAACGTTTTAGCAAAATGTTATGGTGGTGATGTCTCGCGTAAGAAAAAGCTACTAGAGAAGCAAAAAGAGGGTAAAAAGAGAATGAAAAATATAGGTTCTGTTGAGATTCCTCAAGAAGCTTTCTTATCAGTTTTGAAGAAGTAATATTTATAGTTATTACTATTTTTAGTAACAGATCTTTGATCTGTTAGCTTATATTAATCTATCTTAAGACAGCACACTGTGCTGTCGCTACAGAAAGGTATAAATATTTAAATATGCAAAATAAAAAAATAATAGTAGGTATCTCAGGTGGTGTCGATTCGTCTGTTTCAGCGCTGCTTTTAAAACAGCAAGGCTATGATGTAACCGGTGTATTTATGAAAAACTGGGAAGAAGATGATACTGATGAGTTTTGCTCAGCAGAGCAAGATATTGCTGATGCTCAAGCAGTCTGTGATTCTATTGGTATACCTTTTAAGAAAATAAACTTTGCTGCGGAATACTGGGATAATGTCTTCGAGCATTTCCTTACAGAATATAAAGCCGGTAGAACGCCTAATCCAGATATCTTATGTAATAAAGAGATTAAGTTCAAAGCCTTTTTGAGCTATGTACATCTATTAGGGGGCGATTATATCGCTACAGGGCATTATGCTCGTACTAAGGTCGCTGATGATGGTTCGGTACAGTTAGTCAAAGGCCTTGATGATAGTAAGGATCAGACATACTTCTTATACACACTTGGTCAAGAGCAGTTAAAACAGACGATGTTTCCTATTGGTGATATTGAAAAATCTAGAGTACGCGAGATAGCCAAAGAGAATAATCTAGTAACATTCGATAAGAAAGATAGTACTGGGATATGTTTCATAGGCGAGCGTAAGTTTAAAGACTTTTTATCAAAGTTTTTGCCAGCTCAAAAGGGTGAAGTACATGATGAAAATGGTATCAAGATTGGTATGCATGATGGGCTTATGTACTATACAATTGGACAAAGACAGGGTCTTGGTATCGGTGGTGTAAAAAATCGTCCTGAGATACCATGGTTCGCAGCCCAAAAGGATTTAGAAAACAATGTTTTGATTGCTGTTCAGGGTCATGATCATCCAATGTTATTCAAAGACACATTACAGGCTATAGACCTTAGCTGGGTAGCTGGATCTGCTCCAGCAGATAGTTTTAGATGTTGTGCTAAAGTTAGGTATAGGCAAAAAGATCAAACTTGTAGCGTAGAGGTAAATAATGATGGTTCAGTTAATGTAGTTTTTAATGAACCACAAAGAGCAATCACTCCAGGACAATCTGTGGTCTTTTATGATAATGATGTTTGTTTAGGAGGGGGTATAATTATCTAGATTTCTATCAATATTTATAGATTATAGATTAATTATTGTCACTTGCTAGAGTTGTTTTTTGAGTGTTTGTGACGTCACCTTGTTTTTCTTGAGTTGGGCTAGGGGTAGAGCTACCACTTGTGGCTGTCTCTAAAGTACTGCTACTATTGGCGATAATATCATCGACAGCACTATCCTGATCTGCTTTTGTAATTAACTCATGATCTAATGTTGCAGCATCACTTGAAATTTCTTGGCGCGTATAGCTAGATTTGCTAGTGGTAGTATCAACTACATCATTCAAATAAATTCCAACTTCTTTTTTAACATCCTTTTGACACTTCATAACATCTCTCTGCATAAATTGTGCTTCATGTACTGTATTAATAGTCATATGTGTATATAAATATTCAGGATCAATAATATAAGGTCTAAGAGAAGTGTTATATTCCTTCTCTAGCTCAGGGAAGTTGACTGTGTATGCTACTTTGATACGTTTCCTACCATCACTATCTGTTATTAGCATCGCAACAAGATCTGCGTCTATTTTATAGTCATTTCTAACTAGGTGATACTGTTGTTTTCTATCTAATACTATCTGTCTGACAGGAGTTGCATATACATTCTCAGTTTTTATTGGTTTACTAACAGTTGTGATTCCTGCTCTTTGAAGCTCTGCCATAGCACGATCACCATAGTTATCTTTAGCCAATCTAAGATCAATTTCAATCATTTTAGCAAGTATTTTTTCTCTAAAATCTCTAGTTTGTTTTAGATCAAATGCAAGACATGTTCCTGTACCATCTTTTTGGAAACAGCCATTTCTCTTATCTATTAGTACAAAAAGCTTTCTAGTTTTATCATAATATAACTGGTAATCAGGAGTATTATCGCCGTGACCTAGATAAACGAATTGGTCATTAGATAACATTCCACATGAGGTAACAGCTAAAATTAATAGTAATAGTGATATTTTACTGAATATTTTACGCATATTTTAAATTCCATGATTTAACAAGCAGTTTCAAGACATAATTCTTGCTTAGTGACGCTGAAAAGTAAAGCCTTGATTATAGGAAAATACTAAAAATTAAGCATTGGCATTTTCTTGCATCAATTTTTTATATTTTTTCTCAATCATTTTTCGCTTAAGTGGACCAAGATGATCAAAAAAAGTAACACCATTTAGATGATCTATTTCATGTTGGATACATCTTGCTAAGAAATCATCTTTTTCAACTTCAATCTCTTTACCAAACTCATTAAGTGCTTTTATCTTAACTCTAGTTGCTCTATTTACCTTAGCAGAAACACCAGGAAATGATAGGCAACCTTCTTCATCAATTATCTTACCACTTTGGTCGATTATCTTAGGATTGATGATAGTAATTATCTTAGGAGCCTCACTCTCTAAGTTATCATACATTATAAAAAATCTCTTTTTGATACCAACTTGTATTGCAGCTAATCCTACACCATTTGCTTCTATCATTAACTCAGTCATTTCAGCTATTGTTGCTCGAAAATCATCATCTATCTCTTCTAGTGAGACTTCTTGTGCAATTTCTTTGAGTATAGGATGAGGATATTTTAGAATCTCTAAAGACATATTTTATACTCCTTGTTCTAATATATCTTTTTTCATTTTTGCCATAGTTAGAGCTGCTTGGACACAGTATTTACCTTTGTGCCCTTTTTTACCACCGACTCTTTCTAATGCTTGTTCTTTGTTGTGTGTAGTTAATATACCAAAGATTACAGGAAGGTTATACTCATGCATAACTCTTTGTGTGCCATAACTTACTTGATCACAAACATAATCATAGTGGTCTGTCTCACCTCTGATTACGCAACCAAGAAGTACAACAGCATCAACTTGGTTAGTCTCTGCTAAAAGTTTAGCAGTATAAGGCAGCTCTACTGCACCAGGAACTTTTTTAATATATATTTGACTATCTTTTAGACCTTGAGCATAAGCTTCTTCTAAGGCTCCTTCAAGCATCTTATCTGTTATTAATGAGTTAAATTCACTTACGACAATAGCTAGTTTTCTCATGGTCTATATCCCTTTAATTGTATGTTTTGCTTTAGTTTTCTTGGTTATTAAGTAGTTTCTGTTATGTGAGTTTACAAATGCTTCACAATATACAGGCTCGGCGTGTATGTTGACATTTCTAAGATCTGCTAATTTCTCAGGATTATTTGATATCAATCTACATTGATCTATATGATTATATTTTAGAACTTGTACGGCTAAATCATATTTTCTAGCATCTGCAGGTAATCCAAGAGCTAAATTTGCTTCAATAGTATCCATGTTCTCTTTTATCTGTAGATTATATGCTTTGAGCTTATTAGTCAGACCTATACCTCTACCTTCTTGATCAAGGTATATAAAAAATCCTCCCTCTTCACTAATCATTTCGATCCCTTTGTGTAACTGGTCTTGGCAGTCACAACGTAGTGATCCAAAAATATCCCCTGTTATGCAAGATGAGTGCATCCTAACCAGAGGATTGTTACCAGTGTAAGGTTTAGATAAAACAACAACTTCATCATTACTGAAATTATCTTTGTAGACGCTCATTTCTAATTCACCAATCTTTTTAAATGGTATCGTAGAGCTTGCCATTTTTGTGACAAAAATTTCAGTTGCTAAACGGTATTGATAAAGTTCAGCAATAGTTAGAATAGGTAGGTTATATTTTTTGGCAAATGCTTCTAATTCAGGTGCTTTCATCATTGTGCCATCTTTATTCATTAGTTCACATAGAACACCAGCGCTATTGAAGCCACTGAGTTTCATAAGATCCACAGTTGCTTCAGTATGACCATTTCTACCAAGTACACCTTTATCGTTTGCTATAAGCGGGAAAATATGTCCTGGTCGAGCTAATTCATCAGCTTTTGCATTGGTTTTTGAGGCTACTTGTATTGTATGTGCTCTATCTTTAGCAGATACTCCCGTAGTTACACCTTCTTTGGCTTCTATAGTCACTGTGAAGGGTGTTGTAAATGTGCTATTGTTTTGATCCGCTGCTACCATTGGTGTTAGATTTAATTGTTTTGCTTTTTTTGAGTCCATTGCTAAGCAAACAATACCACTTGTATATTCAAGCATAAAAGCGATATTAGCTTCTGTGGCTTTCTCACCCGGGAGAATTAAGTCTCCCTCATTTTCTCTATCGTAATCATCAAGTACAACCACAGGCTTGCCTTGCTTGAGAGTTTGTATTGCATTTTCAATATTTTCTTTTATTTGCTTAAACATTTTCTTTAAATCCTTGTATATATTTGTAGATATACTTACCCGTTGCATCAGCTTCAAGATTTACAATAGAGCCCTTAGTATAGTTCTTTGCAATAGTGACCTCAATAGTATGCGGTATCAAAGTTACTGTAAATGAGTCTTCAAGAGTATCAATTACAGTTATGCTCATACCATCTATAGTCACAAATCCTTTTGTGACTAGATATTTTAGTAATTCTTTAGATGCTGAAATCTCAACTAGCCACGCTCCACCGACATTTGTTATGCTTATAATTTGTCCAGTTTCGTCAATATGACCTTGTACCATGTGTCCACCGACATGATCGCCATAGCGCATAGCAAGCTCAGTATTCACTAACTGATTTTTTACTAGAATATTAAGATTAGTTTTTTGTAAAGTTTCTGGAACTGCATCAAAATTAGCTGTTGAATTTTGTTTATTAATCTCAGTTACTGTAAGGCAAGTACCATTGATAGCAACGCTGTCACCAATATTGCAATTTGTACTATTATCAAATTTTATACAAAAGGTTCTTATATTACTTTTATCTATTATATCTTCTACTGTCCCTAGTTCTTGGACAATGCCACTAAACATTGTTAGTTTCCTTAAAATATGAATTTATTAGTAAATCTTCGCCTAAAAAAGATACATCTTGAAATATGAGTTTCTCTTTAGGATTGCATCCTGATATTATAATAGGTGATAAATATGTTGCAAATTCATTAATTAGTTTTTGATTTATAAAATTTTCTAGAGTCTTTTTACCACCCTCAACCAAAAGGCTTGTTATCCCTGTTTGTCCCATTTTGTTTAAAAGGCTATCTAAGCACACTTGTCCTTTGAATGTTGGTAGTAGCCAGTACTCGATACAAATATTGTCTAGTTCGTTAGCAACTTGAGCGGAAATTTTTGAACATACAAAAATAGTTTTTGCATGATTTTGATCTAAAACTCTCCAACTCTTATCTATTTCTGAGAGATTATTAGAAATAATAAATCTAACAGGATGTTTCTTTTTGCTTAGCTGTATTCTTACATCAAGGCCAGGATTATCATCAATTAGAGTTTGCTTTCCAATTAATATTGCATCACAAATGTTACGTAGCTGGTGAGTGTCTACAAATGCTTCTTTAGAGCTGATTTTTTTTGAATCATTACCATTTACAGCTATTTTGCCATCAAGAGACATTGCCCATTTTGCATACACAAAAGGTTTTTGAGTTTTTTGGTAGTGGAAAAATATTTTATTTTGTTCTTGAGCTTGTTTTTGTAAGATGCCGACTTTGACTTCTATTCCAGCATCTTTGAGCTTTTGTATGCCTTTGCCTGCAACTAAAGGATTAGTATCAAGTGTAGCGACCACTACTTTTTGTATGCCTGCTCTAATTAATGCATCTGTGCAGGGTGGAGTCCTTCCGTGATGGCAACATGGCTCTAAGGTCACGTATGCAGTAGCACCTTTTGCTTTGTCTCCAGCTTTTTTCAGTGCATAGATCTCTGCATGAGCTTCTCCTACAGCTTCGTGCCAACCTTCTGAAATAATGGCTCCATTTTTTACTATTATGCATCCAACCATAGGATTTGGTGATACTGATAGCCTACCTCTATTTGCTAGAGTGAGTGCTTGTTGCATATAGTAGTTTTCAATATTTTTCATTTGCCCATATAAAATCTTTAGTTATATTTAGGGCAGGGATAGTCGAAACATGATAATATGCAAAACCTGCTACAAGAGGAGTTGCTATTACCAAGTTCTGCTTTTGAATTTCTTCAATCATCTTTTATCCAGACTATACTGTCGGCTTTGGAGTTACACCAAATCTGCTAGACCTTTTTAGTATCTAAAAAGCGCTCGAGGGCTTCTGTAATTAGACAGTTACCTCCGGTAGGGAATTTCGCCCTGCCCTGAAGATTATCTTTGAATTATATCATTTCTAAACTTTATATAGTAAGAAAGTTTTTAAATAAAATATGCAAAATTAATAATCAATATTTTTTTGTATAAATGAATGTCTGTGTGTAACTTAAGTGAATCAGTATTATATATTTGTAATATTATGCGTTATTGCAGGTTTCTCTAGTTATATTAATTTATAGGTATCTTAGGTTGCCAAAAGCTATAGGGTTAAATGTTTTAAGTGCTTTGATAGCATTGCTATTGAAGATTGATCATAAATCTCTCTTTCCTATATACTCATTATTGTACAATGTTAATTTTAAGGAAGTAGTTTTAGAAGTATTTCTTGGTTATCTTGTTTTTGCGTCAGCGATGTACCTAAACTTTATAGAAATAAAAAGAAACTCGTATGGTATATTTGTACTTTCTAGTTTAGGAGTCGTAATATCCACTTTTACAGTAGGTACATTATGTTGGGTTGCTGCACCACATATACTGGGAATTCATGTTGACTATGTACGTTGTCTTATGATTGGTGCTATCTTCTCACCAACGGATCCTGTTACAGTATTTGACGTATTCAAGAAAAATACAAATGTACCAAAGAAAGTGAAAACTATTTTATCAGGAGAGGCATTATTCAATGATGTGTTCTCAATCGTATTATTCCTATTCTTCTTATCTATTGTTATAGATTGCAAGCAAGACACAAGCTCGATCAAGCTTGTACTACTATTTATGCAAGATGGTGTTGGTGGAGCTTTACTTGGTATTATATTAGGTTATCTAGGTAAGTCTCTGATGAGTAAATTAGATGATGGATATACTCTTATTATAATATCTTTGGCATTAGTGGGTTTTGGCTCTTGGTTTGCGACACACTTACATGTATCTGAAGCTATTACCATGGCGATTACAGGAATTGTTATAGGAAACTCACGTCCACAGGGAAAAGTCTCAGTAGAGTCAAAAACTATTCTTACTAACTTTTGGATGGTTATTGATGAGCTTCTGAATGCTTTCTTATTTGTATTGGTTGGTATTGAGATACTTGAAATGAATCCTTCTTGGTATTATATCGCTGCAGGCGTTGTTGTTTTCATTATTTCTGTTCTTGCTAGATATAGTAGTGTGGTTATCTCTTTATTTCTTACAGAGAGAAATATAAGAGGTGATTTTTGGAAAAATAATCTTATTATCACGTGGGCTGGTCTAAGAGGAGGCGTGTCGATTGCATTAGCCTTGTCGATACCTTTAGCCCATAGACAAACAAACTCATTTTCAATCGTTTACATAGCAGTTTTTCTATCAATATTTATACAAGGAATAACTTTCAAAAGACTTCTTGATAGGGTATATAGCAATAAGGTGATTTCATCAAAATCTTAATGCTTAAATACATGTTACCTAAATTTTATATTTCAGAATTAAGATACATATAAAGCCAATTAACAAGTATAATAAGATACATATACACTATTAGTTATGTAATTATTGGAGATCTTCGGTTTTGAGCCTATATTCATTGTTTGTTTTACTTTGTGTTATAGCTGCGTATTCAAGTTATTTCAATTTAAGGTTTTTAGGTTTACCTAAAGCCATAGGTCTTACTGCTTTTATATCATTATCATTATTGGTGCTAATAAAATTAGAGCCAAACCTCTTTTCACCGGTATATGATATGCTGGATAGTGTTAATTTTGAGACTTTAGTATTGAAGATACTTTTAGGTTACCTTCTTTTTGCATCAGCGATGCACTTAGACTTTTCTAAGATTAGGGGCTTCTCCCTTGATATAGGTATTTTGTCAAGCTTAGGAGTTGTAATTTCAACTTTTATTATCGGTACCTTAAGCTGGTTGTTAGCTCCTGTTATTACAGGTGTAAATCTCAGTTATATTCATTGTCTAATGGTAGGAGCAATTTTATCGCCAACAGACCCTGTGACTGTGTTTGCTGTATTTAAAACTACAAAAAATGTTCCAGAGAAGGTTAAAGCTATCCTTTCGGGAGAGGCTATATTCAATGACGTATTTTCGATAGTTTTATTTTTGATTTTATTATCATCAATAATTCGTGGTAGTCAGGATATTAGCTTGAGTAATTTTGTGATAATGTTATTACAAGAGGGTGTTGGAGGCGTTGGCTTGGGGCTAGTGCTAGGTTATATTGGAGTTAAATTTATGTCTAACTCTGATGATCCACATACACTTATAATTATATCATTAGCTATAGTTAGTGTAGGATCTTGGATTGCAACTAGAGTTGAGGTATCTGAGCCTTTGGCAATGGTAGTTTGTGGCATAGTTATTGGTAATTCTAAGCCTAGAGGTATATTTCTGAAGGGTCAAAAAAAGTGTTATCAAGTTTCTGGACAGTTATTGATGAGCTTCTAAATACATTTTTATTTGTTTTGATAGGTATAGAAGCCTTAAAGATGACTTTCTCAAATGAGGTTATGATTGCGGGTTGTATCTTGTTTGTTATTGTACTTATAGCTAGATATTTGAGTGTTTTTGTTTCGATGTTGATGGTACATAAGACAACTCAAAATAATTTTTGGCGAAATAATCTTGTGATGACGTGGGCAGGTCTAAGAGGAGGCGTGTCGATTGCATTGGTTTTAAGTATACCTCTTGAGCATAGATACAGTCATACTTCATCGATTATTTATGTGGCTGTATTGTTATCAATATTTATACAAGGTATTTCTTTTAGGAAAGTTTTAGAAAAAAGCTTATGCTAAGAAATAGTATAACTGCACTAGATTTAGCTATACATTTCTTTTAGATGGCTGTTAAAGAAATCAAGAGCATTACCATAGTCATACTTGCCGGTAATAATTTCTATATATACAGCACTCTTATGCTCTCTAGCTTCTTTGAGTGTTTGTGCTAGCTCTTGACCTGTTTTTACTTTGATAGTTAACCAATCATTACAGCCAAAAGCCTTTGGTAAGTCTTTATAGTTTAATTGAGCAAGATCATCATAGCTTGGGTCTGGGTCCAACTCTAACGCTCTTTCGACCATAAAACCATCATTATTTATACATAATATGATAGGGTTTACTTTGTATCTCCCCATTACTCCTAGTTCATTAAGTGTTAATTGATGAGATCCCTCACCTATGATTAATACTGTTCTAGAATCAGGATTAGCTAGTGCTACGCCAAGAGTAGCGGGTGTTGCCCAACCAATAGAGCCCCATAACGTTTGATTATAATATTTTACACCTTCTGGTAAAGGTAGTTTTGGCATATTAAGAGAAGATGAGCCTGTTTCTACCACAAGATTATCTGTGTTCTTTAAGAATTTTAAAACTTGAGTGTATAGCACGCTAATCGTTAAGTTTTCTTGAGTTATCGGAGCATCTTGTATAGTCATTCTAGAGTATTCAGGACGATAGTTTATACTCTCAACTTTGTCTAATAATGCATCAAGTAACTCAGATAAATAAACATCGGCTAGATAAGTTTTCTTATCCTCAACAAATAAAGGCCCTAAATTCAGAACCTTATCTAAGTCTAAATTATTAGTAAATCCAGCAGTGTTAAAGTCAGACCATAGTGCATCGCCTAAATTAATCACAAGATCGGCGTCTTCAACTATCTTAGCTGTATTTGTATCTGATAATAAACCAGCATAAAATCCTATATAGTTAGGATGTGTTTCAGATATTACGCTCTTATCATGAGGCATAATAGCAAAAGGGATATTTAACTTTTCTATGAGTTTGATAGCTTTCTCAGTTATGCCAAATCTATCTAATTTGATAGCAGGGATAGCAACAACTTTTTTAGTTTTACTTAGATGCTCTAAGACTAGGTTTACAGCTAATTCAAGCTGATGAGGGTTCGTTTTTAGATAACTACAATCTATGTCGTCTGGTGTTATATCTGTGACGGGTCGACTACCACCGTAATGAGACACTTATATAAGCTGGCTTACGATATTTGAATGCTTCTGCTATGACTCTATTCATTTCTCTACGAGCATTTTCAGGAGTGATAACAGCTGAGACACAGGCTGCAGAAGCTGATAGATCAAAAAAGTTTCCAAAAACGCCATCACCTAATGTATGGTGAACTTGCTTTTTCTTTCCAACCGCTGCATCATTTGGGCTACCAACTAAGTGAAAAACAACTAAGTTCTCTGCTTTTGAGCCCATGACACCATTTAGAGCGCTCAACTCACCAACAGCATAAGTAGTACATAAGATAGCAGCTCCATTAACTCTGGCAAAACCATCTGCAGCATAGCTAGCATTAAGCTCATTAGCATTTACGATATTATTAAGTTTTGGGTTATTGATAAGTGCGTGATCTAATGCAAATGCAAAATCACCAGGTACTGAAAATGAATGATCTATTCCTAAATCGACCAATCTTGATACTACATATTCAGCCACATTGGTAGCATCTTTAGCAGTGTCGAAAACTTTTTTACCATTAATATTCTTACTCATAAATCCCTCTTTTAGTTAAAATAAATTTTAAAATCACTTTCAGCATATCCTTTGTTTATAGGTATAGCAATAATTTGATAACTATATTTTTTACAAAAGATAGCTTAACTAGTTATTTTAGAGAGATTTTTGTGCAAGGTGTTGTCAAAGCAGGAACTTGGTATTTTAAGATTCTCTTTTTGCAAAAGCGTATTTTTTAACTATTTTGCCACCAATTAGATGCTTTTGAATGATTTTTTCTAAAACTTCTGGAGTACATGAGTGATACCAAACATTATCAGGCTGTACTACTGCTATTGGACCATTTTGACAAACCCTTAGGCAGTATGTCTTTGATCTATAAATATGACCATTTTGTGACAATTTTAGCTCTTGGAGTCTCTTTTTTAGGTATTCCCATGACTTTAATGAGACATCACCAGCACAACATTTTTGTCTTTCTTGATCACAACATAGGAATATGTGTTTTTCAATATTATCTAGGCCTAGTTTTTTTGCTTTGGTTTCGAGTGATGCTGACATTTTAGTTACCCTTAAATTTAAACAGTGTAATTTTATTATAAATAGATTTAAAATTGTTGAGAAAATATTAACAAATATGGAGATAAAATGGAAAATAACATTTCCAAAGAGACACTAGAAAAGTTAGCTCAAGCTTATTTAAAGGAGCTAGATTGTATTCTGAAAGTTTTAAATAGTTGAAAGAGAGTTCCAAATATAGTTTATTAGGTTTTGACGAAACTAAAATAAACGATAAGGAACTAAAAAATGCCAAAGCACTTAACTCTTTCAAATAGATATTGTATAGAAGAATTACTTAAATTAGGATACCAAACATCTCAAATAGCCAATAAAATTGGCTATAGTGAAAGAGCTATAAAAAAGGAACTTAATCGCACTAGTATAAATAGTGACTATAATGCTGAGATAGCACAGAAGCTATATCAAAGCCGCAGAACTTCAAATAATCATAAGCTATCCTGTAAAGTTAAAAAGCTA
>NZ_WBSX01000035.1 GCF_009823375.1 Francisella noatunensis subsp. noatunensis
TAGCTTTTTAACTTTACAGGATAGCTTATGATTATTTGAAGTTCTGCGGCTTTGATATAGCTTCTGTGCTATCTCAGCATTATAGTCACTATTTATACTAGTGCGATTAAGTTCCTTTTTTATAGCTCTTTCACTATAGCCAATTTTATTGGCTATTTGAGATGTTTGGTATCCTAATTTAAGTAATTCTTCTATACAATATCTATTTGAAAGAGTTAAGTGCTTTGGCATTTTTTAGTTCCTTATCGTTTATTTTAGTTTCGTCAAAACCTAATAAACTATATTTGGAACTCTCTTTCAACTATTTAAAACTTTCAGAATACAATCTAGCATTCATTAAAATTTAGATTTCCAAAAATACAAATTGCTCAAGATCATTTTATACTTAAGGTACCAATAATTGGTGAAGTTATTTTTAAACCAGCTTTAGCAAGATTTGCCAGCACTTTAGAAATTACTGTTCAATCTGGTATGAGCTTAACAAGAGCATTAGACATGGTTTCACTAGCAACAAGGTAATGCAAAATATAATCAAGCAGCTATAGACATTAAAAAAAGTATTAGTGAAGGAGCATCATTTAAAGAAGCTATTGTTGAAACAGGAAATTTTCCTTTCCTAGTAGAACAAATGATAGCCGTTGGCGAAGAGTCAGGTGCATTAGAAACTATGCTTGGAAATTTAAATAGAGTGTATCAAGAAGAAGTCGACACACTTGTAGGAGACTTAAGTTCGATGTTAGAGCCACTAATTATGATTGTTTTGGGTGGAGTTGTTGGTTTCCTTGTAGTAAGTATGTATATGCCAATGTTCCAAATGGGTGATGCCATATGATAAAATTAGAAACATCACGATCCACATAAAAATTAGCCATAGTAAACAAGGACGATGACTTTTACAATTTATTACTACTTTAAAGAAATTTGTAAAAGACAATCTAGTGCATACTTTTAAAGAATTTAATATCATAGTTAAAGATACTAATAATAATGATGATACTTTAGAGTTATCACAGAAAGAATTAGAACCAAACTGTATAGTTTTTAAATCTAAGCATTGTAAGATTATAGCCGTACTAACCCTCTACAAAAAACATGATAATAAAGTGATATACAGAGCTTTTACAATGACGCAACATATAAATCATCTAAAGAAATTTAATTGCATTACTTAAGAATATTTTACTTTAAAAAAAATATAACTATAAATTTGATTAAAGTATTCTTTTCTTTTAAAGGGAAACAGAGACCAAGCTAGATACTCATTAGAAAGAGCTCAAAGTAAAGTTATTTGGACCTCTAATCTAGTCTTTAGAAAGATAATTAAAGCTATTAATAAGGATAAAATAAATTTGTTATAAAAATTAAGCCTCTTCTTTTAAAGGAGCTGAAACACTAGCTTGTACACGCTGATTACGAGCATCTGACTTATAAATACCATCTAAAGTGTTTTCATAACCAAAGCCTTTAGTGATAATTCTATCATTATCTAAACCTAATTGTTTCATATAGTCAGCAACTTCTTCCGCTCTTCTCTCAGAAAGTTTTTGATTATAGATCTCAAATTCGCTTCCAGTAGTTCCTTGAGAAGCATAACCTTTAACTGTTACAGTTTTAATGTCACTATTTTTTACAAAGTTGACAAATGATGCTATTGCTTCTTTACCTTTAGAGTTTAAGTTTGCGCTATCATAAGCAAATTTAGTATCTAAATAAACTGTTACATCATCACCGTTCACAGTATAACAAGCAACACCTTCTTTAGTTAAGTTAAAGTTACCTTCACACTGTTTAATACCTTGAGGTAAAACATATTTAGTCTCATCAATTGTTGGCATAGCTGTAGTTTCTGCTGCTGTAGTAGCACCATTATCCTGAATATTACCAGTGTCATTAGTAGTATCATCTTTACCACCAAAGAACCAAGTAATACCGCCACCAATCATATTAGTACCTGCTCTACCTTGAGCACCAGACATACCTCTTGGAGCCATTGTCTGAATATATCTATAATCAGCACTTACCTGAACATCTCTAGAAAGTTCAAATTTAAGACCACCACCAACATCCCATGCACCAGTAGCTTGACCAGCTAAATTAGCCCAACCAGCACCACCAGCAGCATATGGAGTAATCATAGTGCTATTACTGAAGTTTATAACACCTTCACCCAAACCTGCAAATACTCTACCCACTAACTGGTTATACTGAACTGCAAAATATTTACTGACGTTATAACCAATAGTCATGTTCGCACCAGCTCCTGAAGGAGAATTAGGCGTTCCAGCAAGACCATTAGCATCAACACCAAAGTACCACTGACCAGTTCTATCTTGTGGGCCCCAAGTATTGTTTTTGTTAGTTAAAGAGCTATAAGTGTTAGCAAAAGGAGCAATAAAAGAATTATTTGAACTACTTTGAGTTGCTGGTGTATTTGTATCTGCTGACATATCCATATTGTCAGAACCTGCTGCAAATGAAAACGTAGCTGTACCAAATAGCACTGATGTAGCGATAACAATGTTCTTTAATTTCATCAAAAGCTCCTTTAAAAACTCTTTATTTTATTTAATAGTAAATTATAAGACTGAAGAATTATACAAAATTAAAACACTCTTTCCAAGTTTTTTTTAACTTTTATGAAGTTAATATTTTATATTTTGTCAATAACTGTTCTTGAGTTTCAATATGATTTGGATCTGTAATTATGCATCTTATAGGACATACCTTTGTACATTGAGATTCTTCAAAATGCCCTACGCACTCTGTACATTTGTCCGGATTAATTTCATAATATTCTTCGCCTTGTAATATTGCCTCGTTAGGACACTCTAGTTCACATATATCACAATTTATACAGTCATCAGTAATTAATAGTGCCATACTAATCCTTTGAATATTTTAATTCTATTCTATTAAATACACATTCAGGAACAAACTCACCGACTCTTTGATAATTATGAATAGCAACAGCTCTAACTAAAGTAGATGATATACAAGAGAATTTTTCACTAGGAGTTAGAAATATAGTTTGAATATCACTATTAAGCTTATTATTCATACTCGACATTTGAAACTCATAATCAAAATCAGAAACTGCTCTTAACCCTCTCACAATCGCACATGCACAATGCTTTACCGCCGTATCAACAAGAAGCCCCTCAAAGCTAACAACTTTTACTCTATCATTGTCTTTGAAAACTTCTTTAATCATTAACTCTCTTATATCTAAATCAAAAAGAGTTTTTTTACCATATGCTGTTGATACTGCAACCACTATTTTATCAAAGATATTCAGTGCTCTATCAACCAAATCAACGTGACCATTTGTTATAGGATCAAATGTGCCTGGATAAATTGCTACTTTTGACATAATTTACTTAAAATAATCCTAGCTCTAGTTTAGCTTCCTCTGTCATTAACTCTGAGTTCCATGGTGGATCAAAAACCATAACAACATTAACCTTATCAACATTTGGTAGCATTGCAACACGTTTTTCAACATCAGTCATTAATACAGGACCCATGCCACAACCAAGAGCTGTAAGAGTCATATCTATAATCACATGAAAATTACCACTCTCTAACTTTCGAGTAACAACATTGTAGATTAATCCCAAATCAACAATATTGACAGGGATCTCTGGATCATATACTGTTCTCATTTGATCCCAAACAGCATCCATATTTATTGGATCACCCGACTTTATATCATAATTATCTACTGGATATTTGACTATTTGTTTACCAATCGCATCAGCATCTTTACCATCCAAGTGAAGTAAGTTACCATTTACATTTAGCGTAAAACTACCGCCTTTATCTTGAGTTACCAAAACTTCTTGACCAGGCATAAGTTCAATTTCGTTACCAAATGGTACTGCTACAGCTTTTACTTGCCTTCTAACTATAGTTACATCTGTTGTTTTCATTGTATATATTCCCTAAACTGTAAAACTTTCGCCACAACCACAGTGAGCAGATTCATTTGGATTAGTATATTCTAACTTATACAATCCAAAGTCATGTTTAACATAATCAATTCTTAAACCATTTAAAAAATTCATAGATTTATTCGATACAAAAAATCTCAACCCTTGCTGATCTACTACTGTTGTATCAGCAGGCTGCTGTGTAACAAAATCAATATCATAAGCTAAACCAGAACATCCCATCAATTTTGTGCCTACATATATTCCAATATTATTAGAATCCTTCGCTAAGTGCTTTTCGAAATGTTTAGCTGCTGCCACAGTAACTTCTAAAATACTATTATTAGAATCAAAAACTTCAACCATACCAACCTAATCCTTTTAATTATTTGACTATTTTAATTGAGATATTACTTTTTTCAATGCTTTAATAAATAAGTCTACTTCATCAATAGTATTATACATACCAAATGACATACGCACTGTTGATATAGCACCCATTCTGTATAGTAGAGGATGTGCACAGTGTTTACCTGTCCTAACACACATCGCTTTGATTGCCAACAGCTCTCCTATATCTCCGGCATTACAACCATCAACTACAAATGTTATAACACCTGCCTTATTTGGCGCTTCACCTATTATTCTTAAACCATCAATTTTTTTTAATTCATTTGTTGCATATTCTAATAATTTTTTTTCATGACCTGCTATATTTTCCATACCAACTGAATTAACATAATCTATGGCTTCACCAAAACCTATAGAACCGACTATGTCAGGTGTTCCTGCTTCGAATTTATACGGCGGTAATGCAAATGTTGTTTTATCGATTGTTACATCCTTAACCATATCTCCACCATAATTATACGGAGGCAATTTCTCTAACAATTCGTATTTACCATACAAGACTCCTACTCCAGTTGGACCATATAATTTATGACTAGAGAATACAAAGAAATCACAGTCTAGATCTTGAACATCAACCTTTGAGTGTATTACTGCTTGCGCCCCATCAACAACTATTAATGTCTTTGGATTAATTTTTTTGACTTCTTGTATTATCTTTTTGACAGGATTAATAGTTCCTAATACATTTGAACATAATGTCAGTGCTATAACTTTAGTTTTGTTTGTAACTAGAGATAAAAGATTCTGTATATTAAGTTCACCATTATCTTCAACTTTTACAACTTTAAAAACTAACTGTTTCTCTTCACAAAGTATTTGCCATGGTACAAAATTAGCATGATGTTCCATTTCAGTAACAATAATATCATCACCACTAGAAACCATCGACTTACCAATAGAGCTCGCCAATAAATTGATTGATTCAGTAGTTCCTTTAGTTAATACAATTTCATCTGCTGATTTAGCATTTATAAAATGTTGAACTTTTACACGCACATTTTCATACTTATCGCTTGCTTTTTGACTTAGCTCATAAACACCTCTATGAACATTTGCATAATTAAATTTATATGCATCTGCCACAGCATCAATAACTATTTGTGGCTTCTGAGCTGAAGCCCCAGTATCAAAAAAAACAACTGGTTTATCGTTAATAGTTTGACTAAGAAATGGAAAATCTTCTCGAATTTTTTTCACATCATACATATTGTATTTGTCCAATTAGATATATAACTCGAATAAATTATACTAAATTAGTATAATTTTGTCAGTAAATGATACTTTTTTGATCTAAGAAAAATAATTAAAATTAATTTAACATACAGGAACATTAGTAGCCAAACCGCCTAAAGATGTCTCCTTATATTTACTAGACATATCTAAGCCTGTTTCATACATAACTTTGATAACATAATCCAATCCAACAAAACGCTTCTCACCGGTATCTAAATGAGCAAGCTTTGCAGCATTTATAGCCTGCACTGCCCCCATTGCATTACGCTCTATGCATGGTATCTGTACTAAACCACCAATAGGATCACAAGTTAATCCTAGATTATGTTCCATACCTATTTCAGCTGCTGATTCGATTGACTCAATGTCACCACCAAGCAGTGCACAATAACCAGCAGCAGCCATCGAACAAGCGACTCCAACTTCACCTTGACATCCAACTTCTGCAGCAGATATTGATGCTCCTGATTTATATAAAATACCTATAGCAGCACATACAAGTAAATACTTATTAACCACTTTTTTAAGTTCTTGTTGATTAATAATCTCATGAGTCTGTAAATAATACTTCAATACAGCAGGGATCACTCCAGCAGCTCCATTTGTTGGTGCGGTAACCACCCGTTCACCACAAGCATTTTGCTCATTCACAGCAATTGCAAAAGCATTCAAATAATTAAAATCGGTATTAACAATATTTTGCTCTTTAAGTTTTCTTATCATACTTGGGGCTCTTTTTCTAACTTTAAGTCCTCCTGGAAGTATTGCTTCTGGACAAGTTAAACCTTTTTCTATAGATTTATCCATAACTTGCCAAATTTCAGCTAATTTATTTAGTGAGTACTCTTCTCCATAAGCTGTTTTTTCATTCTCAAACATTATCTCATCAATAGACATATTCTCTTTATAACAAATATCTTTTAATTCCGCCATACTTGTGAATCTATAAGGTTTATTACATTCTATTTCTGTAGGAACCTCATCTTTTCTTATTTGTTTTTTATCAACAATAAAACCTCCGCCTATAGAAAAGTATTCCTTTTCACAAAGAAGATCCTCATCATTGAATAATGAAAAACGCATTCCATTAGAATGTTCTGGAAGAAATTCATTATAGTGAAATATTAAATCTTTATCATAATCAAACTTAATTTCAAACTTTTGAGCTAGATTAAGTTTTTTTTGCTCTAAGCAGGTTTCATAAAGTTTTTTTGCTAATTCAATATCCACTGATTCAGGCAAAAAGCCCATAACCCCTAAAACAACTGCATAATCTGTTTTGTGACCTTTACCTGTAAGAGCTAGTGAGCCAAACAAATCAATCTGGACTCTAGTAGTTTCAGGTAACTTATCTTTATACAAATCAATAAAATTGCATCCAGCTCTCATAGGGCCTATAGTGTGAGATGAAGATGGCCCAACACCAATAGAAAAAAGCTCAAAAGTACTTTCCATAAAACTCCTCCAGAAAGCTGAAATAAAACAATAAAACCACTCAAATTATATCTTATTTTAATCTTTTTTCTCTAACTTTCCAATCAGGCATATAGCATGAAATGTAGTTATAAAATTCTTTTGAATGATTTGGATTCGTTAAATGAGCTATTTCATGTAATACCACATATTCTATAGCTTCTATATCTCTTAATATAAGGTTAAAGTTTAGATTAATTGTCTTTTTGATATAATTACATGATCCCCAACGAGTCTTTGTTTTTTTAATAGTTACTCTATTGATTTCTTGATTAGTGATTTTTAAATACTTTGCCACTAGATTATTGAGAATAATATCTGCCTGATCTCTATAAAACTCTTCTAGCAGTTGTAATTTAAACTCTCTATTACTGATAACACTAGGATTTAACAGAAATTCAATATAATCATCATAATAATTAACTACATTATGCTTTGATTGAATAACTCGGATAGGATACTCTCTACCTAAAAAATAAATAAGATCACCATCATTCAAACTATAATTATTGTAGTCAAATCTTTGATTGTTCTGCAATCTTTGAATTTGTTTATCTATCCATGCTTTCTTTGTTTGTAATAACTCTAAAATCTCTTTTTTTGCTATACCTTTTGGTGAAACCACTGTAATTAAACCATCTTTGCTCAAAGAGATTTTAAGATTTTTAACATTTTTATAGACTATATCAACTTTATATGACATCAATTATTCTACTACTATATTTTGCCAACCTTGAGCAATATCTGCACTATTTTTTGACCAATAATCCGCTATCATATCTCTTATCGTAATATTACTGTCTTTATAATTTTTAATATTATCAAATACAAAACCATCACCACCAGTAGTTAAAAAATCAATCGTTGCAAGCTTATATGTTTGCTTTTCATTTAATAGTTTACCATCTATTAAGACATCTTTTATATTACCGGCGCTATCCAATGAAACTTTCAATCCTGCAAGCACTCCTACTTGTTTATCTCCAAGTGGCTGTATACTATGCTCAATAAGCTTAAGCAAATCGCTGCCTTTGATATCTAATGTAACAACCATATTATCAAAAGGCATTGTTTCATAGATCATTCCATAAGTAATATCACCTTGAGGTAGAGATCTTCTAACACCATGTGAGTTAACGAGTGCTAAGTCAGAAGCTGTTTGACCCTTGATGATATTTGCTAGTGTATATGTTAAGGGAATATTATAATAACCATCTTGAGCTTCATCTGACAACTCTCTAGGGGCATTAGTTATGACCTTATCAAGCTCAGCTTTGACAGAGTCATTATACTTAGCTAGTATATTGTTAACATCCTTATTTGGCTCAAGATTTTTTGTTGCTTGTGCTAGATTAATAACCTCTGGAGTTACCTTACAGACATCTGATGTGTGACAATCATAGTGCAAGACACTTATGTCTTTACCTTGACTCTCTCCTTGCTCTACTACAACGCCATTTTTAATACCATTAACAAATTTATGGCTATGTCCAGTCAATACAGCTGAAATGCCATCAACGCCATTTACTACTGCATATATCTCTGACTCATCGCCTAAATCAGCCCTCTTTGTGAAAAAGACTTCAGAGTTTTGTTGATCAGTAGGAATATGTGTAAGCAAGACTATCGTATCTGGTTTTGGAATATTATGTCTATTATAGTTACTTATATATTTAACCCATTTATTAGCGCTTGTAACTGGATCTGTGAATTTAAGATTAGAAATATTTTTCTCTGCTGTAGTTTCAGGGGTTTCTAGAGTCGCTAATCCTATAAAGTATATTGTTTTACCACTAGGCAATGTTTCATAACCAAATGGCTTAATATAAGCCAAAGAATCCTGACTTGTATATTTTCTATAAAAATAATCAAATAGCGAGTCATCTTTATAACTAATGTTTGCAGCTAAAAATCTGATACCATTCTTTTCATAACAATGCTTAAACCACTTTTGACCATAATCAAAATCATGATTACCTACAGCAGAGTACTTAACTCCGATATAATCAAAGAAATCATTGACAACATCACCATGTGAGATATTTGATATGCTAGTACCTTGATAATTATCTCCTGCTGCTACAACTACTAAGTTCGGATGTGTTTTTTTGTAATCATCGATAAAACTAGCTATCTTTGCTGCTCCAACCATGTCTTTATTGAGCTCAACCTGACCATGAAAGTCATTTAAAGATAAAACTATTATATCATCTTGAGCATATCCAAAAACAACACTAAAAAAAATTATTATAAAACTAAATATTTTTTTCATAATTATTTCCATTAATTATAATGATAACTCTTGTATGAACCTAAAACTTTTAAGAAAGTACTCTTCTTAAGTACTTCTAATAAAGCTTTTTGAACATTTTCATCATCCTCAGATCCTTCAAAATCAATGAAAAACAAATAATTCCAAGCTCTATTTCTTGATGGTCTAGATTCTATTTTTGTAAGATTAATATTATTTTTTCCAAATACATCCAAAGTATTTACAAGGGCATTTGACTTATCTTCAACAGAAAAAATCAATGTTGTTTTATATTTATTGTTATCCGAGTCGAGCTGGATATCATCATATCCCATTAATAAGAAACGTGTATAATTAAAGTGCCCGTCTTCAAACTCATCTTGGAAAATCTTTAATCCGTATGTTTTTGCAGCAAGTTCTCCAGCTATTGCTAAATGATCTTTTATATTTTTCTCAAAAATATACTTTGCCGCTCCTGCTGTATCAACAAATGCTTCTGGAACAAGCTTTAATTTATTAAGACTTTTTGAGCATTGTGATAGTGCTTGCGGATGAGATATTACACTTTTGACATCAGAAAACTGAACCCCTTCTAATCCCATTAAGCAATGCTTAATTTTTAATACTACTTCAGCTTTTACTTTTAAATTACTTTTGATTAACTCATCATAAGCAGGTACAACAGATCCTGCTAATGAGTTTTCAACAGGGATCATGACAAAATTTGACTTACCAGTTATTGTGTGTTCAATAGCTTCAGAAAATGAGAAACACGGAATAGTCTGAAAATCTTTGATATTTTGTTGATTTAAAAAACTAGTTATTGCCTGCTCAGAGTAAGCTCCATGCTCACCCTGAAAAGATACTTTAATCATAATATGTTATTAATAAGCTTGTCTAAACAATATAATACATTATGAAATAATAAGATAGAAATATTTATTTAGATATAATTGTCATCACTAATAGCTTTTTTGATTCCTTCTTGCATATCTTCTGCTGGTAAGCATAGATTTTTTGCAATAGTAACAACAATAAAACTAATCGCAAGAACTATTGCCGAACTCCAGTATAAATCAAGATCTCCAGTCCCTCCAAATGAACTAAAGTATGAAACTAATGTTACTAAAACTATATATATCCAGAACCATACAGATTCTCTTAGATTCCAATGAATCTCTTCTGATCTATCCCTTCTAAAAGTTCTATAAACACCAAGCATAACCAAAGCAATGATTAAAGCAATACCAGCCTTTGAAACTATTGCCCAACCACTCCATAAAAATACTAAAGTAGCTGCAAACATACCTAAAGTTGACAACAAATAAGCACCTTTAAGCCTAAATGGTCTATGCATATCAGGTAAATGATGTCTAAGTGCCATAGTAGATGTTGGACCAGTAATATATGTAAGAGCTATCAAAGATGTTAAGAAAGTAGCCATTTCCTTCCAACCAGGAAATGGTGCAAACATAACTAAAGCTATCAAGAAATTAAGACCAATAGCATAAATTGGTTTTTGCATGATTGGACTTAACTTTCCTAAAATGCTCGGTAGATAACCATTATGTACCATTGCACCTAACGACTTCATTGCGATACTAAAGTAAATTAAACCAGCCATAAGTGGAAAAACTATAGCCCCGAAGTACAATGGATACATAACCCACTTAACTCCAAAACTTTGAGCCATCACAGCAAATGGTCCAAAACTAGATGAAGTAGCACCTGGCATAACAACACCTTGCCAATCATTGTTATGTACAAATTTTGACATAACTAGTAAATATGCGGCTTGCAAAAATAGAAAAATAACCAAACAAATCAAAACAGCACCGACTGTTGCCACCGGAATTGATTTCTTAGGATTTTTTGTGCTACCTGCTAATTCTACAATAGTCTTAAATCCTGTAAACGCATAAGCAATACCACCAACTGAAACTGCAGCTAATACACCATTAAAACCAAATGGCATAAATGATAACTCTTCTGTCTTTATATCTTTTAGAGCAGGTAATGTAAAACAAAATATAATAAATACAATAGATATAAATATTGGTACAGCAACCTTAAATAAAGTAACAATATTATTAATTTTTGCTAACCATTTAAGTGAATAAAAATTAATAACACAGAATCCCAAAAGAAAGATTATCGCTAAAGGTAATCTAGCCATCGACAAAGCATCATCTCTACTGGCATCTATAAGCGAAGGATAAAATACTGCTAAATATTGAATAACGGCTTGAACTTCGATTGGTGCCAAAACCAAGTATGATATCCAAGTAATCCATGCAAACATATAGCTTGTCATAGTTCCATGTGTGATATGAGGAATACGTGAAGTAGATCCCTCAACAGGCACAATTGTACAAACCTCGGCAAATACTAAAGCTATAAAGACCATTAAAATAGCACCTACTACCCAAGAAAGAATAGATCCAGGCCCAGCCTCTTGAGATGTGTACTGTGCTGCAAACATCCATCCTGATCCCATAATAGCACCAACACCCATAGCTACTAAGCTAATGGTAGAAAGACTCTTCTTTTCCATGCTATCCTTTGATTAACAAATTACTAAATAGTAACTATGAGTTTACTGCGAATAATCTTCTATGTAAATACTTTAGCTATTATATAACCTCTCTTATAATTCTATCATTTAGTGTACTCATAATGTCATATTCAATGGTATTGACTTGTTTCGCCATTAAAAAAGCACTGTTTCTATTACGTGGAATATCAGATATTAACTCTACAACATCCCCGACTTTAACATCATGCTCATTATGACCTAATGAGACTGTCAAGCCGTCCATACTCATTCTTCCTGCCATTGGATACATTACATTGTCAATATTAACAAAACCTCGATCGCCAAGTTCTCTTGGAAATCCATCACCATAACCAATTGGTATCACCGCGACTTTTTCCCCATCGAAACCTCTGTATATCATAGAGTAACCTACCCCATCGCCCTCTTCTAATTCGATTATCTTAACTATTTTTGATAATAACCTTGCGATCGGTTTTATTTCTCTAATTGATCTTTCAACATAAAGCTCTGGAAGAAAACCATAAATGAGGATTCCAGGCCTAACCATATCGTAACAAATTTCTTTATCACCAAGGAAGCCATAAGAATTCGATAGATGACAAATTATGTCTTGAGATAACTCTTTAGCATAATCAACAATTTCAGAAAATCTTTTTTTCTGCTTAACATTAGTTGGATGATCTCTATTATCAGCACATGCCAAATGACTATATACACCCTCAAGTATAATCCATTTAGAATCATAAACTCTCTTGATGGTTCTACAAACATCATTGTAACAAACACCCATACGGTTCATACCGGTATTTACATTAACATGAACATATATCTCTTTATTAAGCTCTTTGGCTATTTGCTCTAGCTTTTCAATATCATCATAATCCTGAATACTAACTCTAATATTCTCAGAGACCATTTTTTCAAGATACTCATAGTATATTACTCCAAATACTAGCACGGGCTTTTTAGTGATAGCAGTAACTCTAAAAGCCTCTAAAGAGTTAGCCACTGCAAAAAAATCAACTAAATCATGCGTATTTTCTACTATCTCTTCAATACCATGTCCATAAGCATTTGCCTTAACAGGAAAACATATCTTAGCGTTGCCAACATACTCTCGAATAATCTTAATGTTATTTCTCAAAGTTTGTTTACTAATTTTTAGAATATTCATAAATTTACCACACTATTTATAAATTACATTATTAATTTTATTTTTTAAAACCAGAAGTGAACAAGCTGCAACTATAGTAACTATAGCTATCCACATAAACAAATTTTCATATCCCAAATAGCTATTAGTTTTAGCTTGACCAACTAGTAGAAAGCTTTTAGAGTTGGCTAAATCTTTACTAGCATAAAGCGAAGCCACGTATGCACCAAGCTTGATCCCAACAGCCCAAGTTAAGAACCACATTCCCATACAAAAGCCTCTTACCTTAGTAGGAACAAGTTGAGTTATCAAAGATAAACCAACAGCTGTTGCCATAATCTCAGCCCATGAAAAAAATACTCCAACGGCTACTACTTCCCACCAAAATGACACTTTTGAAGAAGGATTATTAAATACGCACACAAAGTACAAGAACGCATAACATATACCAGCAAATAATAAACATAAAGCAAACTTGCTAGTTGATCTTAATCTATCACCCATCTTGTTGAAATATATAGCAAGAATTGGAGAGAAAATTAAAATTCCTGACGTATTTAAAAGCCCTGGTACAGTTTGTGAATTTAGCTTAATACCTAAAACATTCAAATCTACATGATGAACATTAAATAAGAAAAATGACGTTGTTTTTTGAGCATAGGTCATAAAAAATATTGTTGCGTAAAATATAAATACTAATAAAAGTAACATTTTCAAACGATACTCTTTATTCTGCTGAAAAGTAATATTTATAAAATAACCAACAATCATAACTATTACTAAAACCAGCACGATGATAATTAGACTACTAAAATAAAGTAATCCAGTAACTACTGATACAAAAAATATTATACCTATTATAGCTAAAACTAACTGCTGAAAACTAAGTGTTTTTTACCAACTGGCGCAGCTATTGTTGAAAATAATTTCTTATTCATAAATATATTGCCAAGAGCTAATAACACTCCACAAGCGCACACCCCTAAAGCAATTCCATAATGTCTATTTTCTAAACCGTATGAATCTGCACTACTTAAATAAGGTATTAAAATAGCACCTGATAACGCCCCAATATTGTTAGCCATATTAAAATAAGCATATATAGAATCTAACTTTGCTGGATCTCCTGCATATAATCTAGACACACTGTTTAAAGTCATCGGCACAAATAAACATGCTCCAACGATAATCATTGCCAATCCAATATAAATCGAAAAATTCATTAGCATATCACTGGTTGCTAATAATGAATAACCTAATAGTAAACAGATACCACCAGCTATTAAGGTTCTTCTAACACCTAAAGCTTTATCAGAAATAAAGCCCCCTAATGAGCTTAAAACATAACAAAGAGCAGTAAAAGAACCTGCAAATGTTGAAGCATACGACTCTGTAAGATTTAACTTATTTATGCAAAAGAATATTAAGATATAAAAGAAACCAAAAAAACTGAACCTTTCAAATAATTGCAATAAAAACAGTGAAATAAAATATTTAGTTCTTTGTTTTGCTTCTATATGCTGCACTTACATATCCTCCTCATATTAGCGGCAAGCCGTTTTAAAGCTATTTGAACTAGTCAAACAGCAAATCGTGTTAAATTATTATTCGCTAGATTGTATTCTCAATGTTTATAGAGATACCAAAATGTACTTCATTAGGTGTCAAGTAATTTAAACATTTCTTAGGTCTATTATTCAAGTCTATCTGTAACTTTCTAATGTATTGATGAGATATATTGTTAAAGTTAGTACCTTTAGGTATAAATTGTCTGATATACCTATTCATGTTTTCATTAGTACCTCTTTGCCAAGGACTGTATGGATCAGCAAAGAATACTTTGATGCCAGTCTTGCTAGTTAGCTTCTTATGTTTAGCAAACTCTTTACCATTATCAAATGTAGCTGTTAATATTTTATGACCATTAGATACTTTGTACAATATTCTATTGATTGAATTAGCTGTTCTATCTATAGACTTGGCTAAAATAGTAAATCTGCTAGCTCTATCGACCATTGTTACAATAGCACTTTTATGGTCTTTACCAACAATAGTGTCACCTTCAAAGTGATAAAGATTTTTTCTATTAGCACTGCTAGGTCTTTCAGAAATACTCGCTCTATCCTTTATCTTAACTTGTTTAGAGTCACCTTCTTTTTTGTATTTATATTG
>NZ_WBSX01000036.1 GCF_009823375.1 Francisella noatunensis subsp. noatunensis
ATATCTCATCAATACATTAGAAAGTTACAGATAGACTTGAATAATAGACCTAAGAAATGTTTAAATTACTTGACACCTAATGAAGTACATTTTGGTATCTCTATAAACATTGAGAATACAATCTAGCTTTTTATTTTAGGTATCATTACAGTGAAAAAAAACTTAGTTTGATTTCAGTTGTATTTTTTTTATTAATTATCTCTTCATGTGCAATAATTTCACAAGATGAGTTTGATAACTTTTTAAATAATGATGTAGATATATAAAAATGATAAATATTGCTTTATACGAGCCTGAGATTCCACCAAATACCGGTAATATAATCAGGTTGTGTGCAAATGTTGGCGCTAAGTTACATTTGATAGAACCATTAGGATTTAAATTAGAAGACAAGCAACTTAGAAGAGCAGGTCTTGATTATCATGAGTTTGCCGATCTTAAGATTTATAAAAATTTTGATGAGTTTTATCAGAAAAATAAACAAAATAAGATTTGGGCGTGTACAACTAAAGCGAAACAATATTATCATCAAGTAAATTTTAATTATGATGATATTTTACTTTTTGGACCTGAGACAAGAGGATTGCCGATCGACGTTTTAAAATTGCTTGAAAAAACACAGCTGAAAATTCCAATGCACAAAAATAGTCGTAGTCTTAATTTATCAAATTCGGTAGCAGTGATTTTGTATGGAGCTCTCAATAATATAGGCTTTGATAAATTAGGCCTTTTGTAACATTTATTCTTTGTGAAAAACAGCTAACTTGCTTGCCTAATATAATTCTTGTTGAGTTATTCTAAAACTGTGATTTAATTTGTATAAATTAATCTCGGTTTATTAGCATTATGAAAAATATCAAAAAAATCATATTTTGTTTTTCAATTTATCTTATAACCGCTGCTATGGGAGTAGCTCTGCCTAATCTATATATTGTTAGGGGGTACGATCGCAGGGGTTGCTAAATCATCAACGGATTCAGTTTATAAAGCAGGAAGTCTATCTATTAATGATATTGTTGAGCAAGTGCCATCGATCACTAAAATAGCAAATATAAAATCTGAACAGTTTTATAATATTGATAGTGTAGATATGACTATGTCAATGCGGATTAAGCTAGCAGAGAATATACAAAAATTATTAGATAATTCTAATGTTGATGCAGTGATAATTACTCATGGTACCGATAGCATGGTGCAAACAGCCTTCTTTTTAAATCAAGTTTTAGATGTTAAAAAACCAGTTGTCCTAGTAGGCGCAATGCGGGCATTTACAGCTTTAAGCAGTGATGCTCTTATGAATCTTTATGATGCATTATTGGTTGCGGTTGATAAACAATCTTTAGATAAAGGTGTATTAGTAGTTATGAATGAAGAGATCTTAACTGCTAACGATGTTTCTAAAACTAATACAACGAATGTTGATGCTTTTAAAGCATTAAATTATGGGAAATTAGGTACTGTAACTCCTAGTAGTGTTAGCTATTATCAAACTCCTAAATATGTGGGAAATGTTGTATCTGTAGACGATCTTGAGAAAATAAAAGCATTGCCTCATGTTGAGGTTGTTTTTGAATCACCTGATGTATCTTTAGAATTTTTATATAGTCTTTTAGAAATTAAAGATTTAAAGGGTATTGTTCTTGCAGGACTTGGTGATGGTAATATTCCATCTGATCAGGCTGATTTTCTCAAGAAAGCAAGAGCTAAAGGTATAGTTGTTGTACGCTCAAGTTATGTAGGTTCTGGTCAGATTACACATAATTATAATAATCTGGATGATAAGTTTGATCTTGTATCGTCAGGAACTCTTTCACCAGAGAAAGCAAGAATATTTCTCCAGTTATGTTTGCTAAAAACAGACAACGTAAATCAGATTCAAAAATTATTTGATCGTTTTTAGTAATTTAGATGATTACTGTTGATTAATAAGTTTCTTTTAAATGGCGAAAGACCAAAAGATATAAATGAAACAATGACTATAGCAATTCCAATCATTAAGAAAAGGCTGGTATATGTATTTAGAGATAGGGTGAGGGTTTCTGAAGATACTTGTTGCTTACTGATAGCAGTCAATTGAGCAACTAATCCACCTAAAATCGAAGCAAATGCCAAGAATACCCACCAAACTCCAATCATAAAGCCATTAACTTTAGCTGGAGCAAGTCTACTAAACATTGATAGTCCAATTGCGGATATTAGCAATTCCCCTAGTGCTTGAAGTGCATAACTACCAAATAGCCAGTATGATGAGATTACACCACTATGAGCTGTAAATTTAGAAATATACAGTAGTATGAAAGATAGGCCAATTACAAGTAACCCAGTAGAGAATTTGCTATATACATTTAAGCTAAACTTCGTGTTATTAGAGTGTACATAGTACATCGCTAAGATTGGACTTAAAACAAATATCCAGAAAGGGTTAAGTGCTTGGAATGTCTCCGGTGCTATTATAAATCCTAAAATTGAATGATCTGTATTTTTGATAGTAAACAAGTTTATAGATGATGCCATCTGTATGTATGATATCTTATATACTATAGCCTCACACATTAGTATCAGCGCAAGCATCATCTTATAGAAGTATCCATCCTTTTTGTATAAAAATGCTAGATATATAGATAATTAGACAAGCAATAAAGCTCAAAATAACTATCAATTTTGCTAAGAATAAATATGCAAGTAGGGCTTTGACTATATATATCATAGCAATCACTCCTATTATTACCCAGAATAAATAACTTAATCTAAGCTTTTTGGCACCTGCGTGAGTAGAGATGTGTTTCATCGTGAAACCAAAGCCTACAAAAGTAGCTATAGCAAAGATCAAAGCTATAGAGATAACTACAAAACTCGTAGAGTAGCCATAATGTTTTGCAATCGTTGGAATCGCTAAGCTACCAAGTAGTGAGCCTAAATTTATAGCCATATAAAAAAGAGTGAAAGCATTACTGATTTGTCCGGAGTCACTTTTTTCATAACATTTTGATAGAAGGCTTGTAGGGTTTGATTTAAATAAGCCTGTACCAACACATATAAAAGAAAGTCCCCATAATGTTGACTCTTTATCTCCTATTGTTAGTAGAGTATATCCACTTAGTAAGACAATAAGTCCTAGAACGATTGTTCTTTTTGCTCCTAGTATTGCATCGCCAATATAGCCACCTAATACTATAAACGCATATATCAGTGCTGCGAATGCGGCATAGGTTGCAATCGCAGAGCTTTCGCTTAATTGAATACTACCACGTTGTAGATAAACAACTAAAATAGCAACTAAAGCTTGATAGCCGGAGCGTTCCCATATCTCTAACATAAAGATAGTATAAAAAGCCTTAGGCTGTTCAAAGATTTTTAACATAAGCTAGTTTCCAATTAATTTCTAACTGACTTTATAGTAGAAATTGAAGTTAAATTTAATAGGATTAAAGAAGTTATTTATTTTTACATTCTCTCAGGAATAGAAATTCCTAGTAAATCTGTTGCTATAGTCATGGCTTTTACTGTTGCCATACATAGTGCAATTCTTGATCTTTTTAGTTGCTCATCTTCAAGATTCATAATAGGGCAATTTACATAAAATCTGTTAAAGCTATTAGCAAGAGAGTATGCGTATTCACAAATGTGATGAGGCTGAGAATTCTCATAAGCACGAGATACTGCAATTGGGAATTGTATTAATTGTAGTTGTAGTTTTTCTTCATGCTCATTATCTGCTTTTGTTATTCTGTATTCTTTAGCTAAAGCGTTGATGTTATAATTCTCGCCGAAGACTTTTCTCAAAATAGCTTTTGCTCTAACTGTTGTGTATAATAGATATGGGCCAGTTTTACCTTCGTACTGTGCAAACTTCTCTAAGTCAAAAATATAGTCATTAGCGTAGTTGTTAACCAAATCACCAAACTTAATAGTTGCCATAGCGATTTGATTAATAATATTTTCATCGTTCTCATCAGGCATTCTTTTATGAGCATAATTTTTTGCTTGAGATATTAGATCTGAAAGATGCATTACGCCACCTTCACGTGTTTTAAATGGACGACCATCTTTTCCATTGACGGTGCCAAATGCAACATGCTTAAGTTTACACTCTTCACTAACTACTTTTGTTCTCTTAGCAACACTAAATACTTGTTTAAAGTGAAGGGATTGTCTTTTATCCACCACATAAATTATTTCATCAGGGTTTAAATCTTTAGCACGCTGCCACAGTGTTGCAAGGTCCGTAGTACCGTACATCACACCACCATCTTTTTTGATGACTATAAGTGGAGGAACACCTTCTTTATTGGTGTCAATGACCCATGCTCCTTCATCTTCGTATATGAAGTTATTTGTTTTAAAATATGCGATCATTTCGTCTACAAATTTATTTGCATCACTTTCGCCGAGCCATAAGTCAAAATGGACATCTAAACTATCAAAATCTTTTTTAATAGCTTCTATAGATATTCTCACAAAATGTTGCCACAGGGCTACATAACCCTTGCGACCTTGTTGAAGTTCAAAAGTTGCCTGTCTTGCTTTATCCATTTCGATGATATCAGACCTACATCTTTTTGAAGCTCTTGGATATATTTCAGCTAACTCTTGAACTGTTACAGGAGATTCTTTAGGGTATTCACCATTATAGTTTTTATCAAAGTACGCGAGATCAGGAGATTCTAGTTTTATTTCTTCTATCAACATGCCCATTTGTGTACCCCAGTCACCAAGATGCACATCTGATATTACATTATCATTGTAGAATCTATGTAATCTTTGGAGAGTATCGCCTAATAATGCTGATCTGATATGACCAACATGCATTGGTTTAGCAACGTTTGGACCACCAAAATCTAAAACTACTTTTTTTGGCTTTGTATTACCTTGTACACCAAATTTAGATGAATTAAGGAACTTATCAGTTATAGCAGCTAGAAACTTATTGGATAAAGATATGTTTATAAATCCTGGTTTTGCAACCTCAAGCTTATAGAAAATATCTTCATTCTCAATTTGTTCAATTATTTCTTGAGCTATTATTAGAGGTGCTTTTTTGGCAAATTTGGCTAGAGGCATAGCGCCATTGCATTGAAAATGACCGACACCTTCACGAGTAGATGTTACAACTTTAGCAAAACTTTGAGAGTATCCTAACTTTTCAAATGCTTGTGCAAATATGTCTGATAAATAATTTTCTATATTCATTGAAGTTAATCCAGTTCTTTGTTTTAGAAATTACCGTCTTTAAATTAAAAATGGAAAAATTTAGTAAATGTAGATATAATATCACGGTTATTTTTAAAAACTCAATAAAATTAAGGCTTTCAAAGGTCAAATATGTTAAAGGGGATTCACAGGTGTTTACTAGTATGCTTCGGTACAGTAGCGTTTACAGTACAAGCACATGCTGCGCGGATTATTAGTAAAAACCCTATCAAAGAAGATTGGAAATGTGAAATTGTAGATGGCCAGTGGAGCTGCAAAAGAGCAGAAAAGCCTAAGAACGTTTTTGATAAAGAAATTAGTGCTGCAGAGAAAGAAAAGGCTCTTGCTGATGACTTGGCATGGGTTAAAAAACCTGAAACTTTTGTGGGAGGCTATTACAGTAACGACTCACAGTTTACCAAAGCTTTATGCACATCGAAGAAGACTGATCTTAGTTACAAAAATTCAGAATTTGATAATGATGGTACATTAATTGCTTCAGGTAATGTACAAGTTCTTCAATGTGATCAAGAGTTGTATGGTAATAATGCTATAGTAAATCTGACGAGTGATAATAGTGCAATTAGATCAATGGTTATGACAGGTGATGTTATTGCTAAGCAACCATCTACAGGTATTGTAATTAGGACTAAAGAGCTAGATTCTGATATGACTAATGGCACTTACAGTACCGGAGAGGCTTATTTTAGATTAGCACGAGAGACACCAGATACTAGAATATATAATAAGGATAATTTTACCGGTTACTTGCGTGGCTATGCTAAAACGCTCAAGAAAGAAGAAGATGGTAATATAATGCTTTCTGATGGTTATATCACATCAGGCGGCCCTTATGATAATGCTTGGAAGATAACTGGTAGTGATATTGATATAGACACTAATACTGAGATGGCGTACGTTAAAAACGGTTTCTTCAAGATAGATGATGTGCCTGTGATGTACATACCGTATTTCTCACATCCAATAAACGATAAACGTAAATCAGGTTTCTTATTCCCTGGGTTTGTTCAAAATAGTAATTCCGGTATAGGGGTTTCAGTACCATATTATTTCAATTTAGCACCAAATTATGATTTCTTACTTAATAACGTTATTTGGTCGGAGAGAGGTATCATGGAAAATGGTACATTCCGTTATATGACTAAGTATTTTGAAGGGGAGTTCGACGGCTCTTTGGTTCCTTGGGACTTTAAAGAAGGTAGGATGAGGGGTGCTTTTGATATAACTACTAGTGGTAGTTATGCACTTGGAAATGGAGCCTTATCTACAAACTTGATATATGAATATGTCAGTGATGAAAATTATTATAATGACTTTTCATCTGGAAATGTTGATCTAGTTACAAAAACGTTATTGACGAGACAGTTTGATATTAATTATGGCAACCAATATATTGACTCTGGGATTACGGTTCTAGATTATGGGGTTGTTAACCCTGCTATTGACTTAGCAAACATTCCTTATGCCAAATTACCAGAGGTGAAATTTAATGTAACTTCTGATGGTTATACGCCTGATTATGTGACTCTTAGTGCAGATACTCTTAATACTTACTACTATAAATCACCTTGGGCAATAAACCCTGCGGTAGGTCCTGAGAAAGGAACTAACGTAAGTGGTTTTAGATCTTATGAAGCACCAAAAATTAAAGGTAATTTCAATAATGAGTGGGGCTACCTCAATCCGTCCTTAGAGTTGCCAATCCGTTATTATCAGCTTGATAGAAAAGCAACAGATACGATTAAATTTGATAATAGCACTGTTACGAGTGTTTTACCTATATTCAATATAGATGCTGCTGCGTACTTTGATAGAGATTATGCAACAGAAGGTGGTTCATATACGCAAACAATTAAGCCAAGATTATTCTATACTTATATCCCGTATCAGAATCAAACAGATATTCCAATATTTGATACAAGTATGCAGAATGAGCAGTATATGCAGATGTTCCAAGTAAATAGATTCACTGGTTATGATAGAATTAATAATGCTAATCAGTTAACTTATGCTTTGGAAACTTACACAACTAGTAAAGATGATGGAAGTACTTTAGCATCTGCCAAAATTGGACAGATAGCGTACTTTGCAGATAGAAAAGTTAACTTATGCCAAGGTGATGCGAAATGTCCATATCCTGGAATGGAAGATCAATTTGCAAATGATATGTTTTCTCCTATTATGTCATCTTTTGAATTCCAGGTGATAAAGAATATCTATTTATCAGCACAAATTAACTATAGGCTACAAACATCAAAATTTGACTATCAAGTTTATCAATTATCATACAAAGATGAAAATGAGAATATCTTTAACATTTCTTACAACAGTATTGAAAATAACAGGAACTCTATTACGCAAGAGCAAATTAATACGGGACAAACTCCTAAGCTTCAAGAGACCATAACTTTATCAACTCTATTAAATATTACAAATCATTGGGGTGTTACTGCTTTATGGAACTATAATTTTAAAGAGCAAAAAATATCAAACGTATTTGCAGGTCTTCAGTATAATACTAAATCTTGGGCTCTTAGAGCCATGTGGCAAGCTACTGCTTATACAAATGAGAATCCTAATGACCCTAATGCTTTGGCAAATCTTACAAGCACCTATATGTTAGAGTTTGAACTAAAAGGTCTTGGAGGTGTAGGAGATACTAGTAACCTATCATCGCGTTTGCAGCAGATAAATGGCTACAAAGTGGGTCAATGGGGAGAAGGTATATAATGAAGAGGTTACTGACTTCAGTTATTATTACATTGCTGACTGTCTCTAGCGGTCTATCAGATATATCCTCTAGCTTATTTCAAAACTCTTTTAATTCTAGTATCGATGCACCAACAGACTCACCAGAAATGTTTGAAGATAAAAGACATCTTGTTAACAAGACAGTAGCAATAGTTAATAGTAAACCTATTACTTCTTTTGAGTTGGATCGAGAGGTTGCGAAACTTGAAGCTATGAATCCAAATTCAAACTTTAATGCTGATTCATTACAACTTAGAAGAGAAGCCTTACAGGAGTTAATATCTCAGAGTGTATTGTTACAATTAGCTGAGCGAAATAATATAATAATTTCTAATCAACAACTTGATGCTGCAATAAAAGATATAGCAGCAAAAAATGGAGTTTCGGTTGAGTCTCTAAAATTAAATGTTGAAGCTTCAGGTATGTCTTTTGATAGCTATAAGAGAAGAATTAGAGAGCAACTCATGGTTAGTCAGTTACAACAGCAAGCTATTTCTCAACAAGTGTATGTTTCACCAGAAGAAATTCAAAAGTATATTAAGAAACATCAAGAGCAATTTGATAGAGAAATGGCTCCTATCAAGCTTTACACTTTAAAAAATCTTATTGTAGCTTTACCAGATTCAAAAAAAGCTCAACAAAAGAAAATAGACTTATTTAAGAAACTGACAATTGCAGTTAACAAAGGCTATGTTGATTTTTCTGAAGTGGTCAAGCAGTTTTCTCAAGCTCCTAATGCTACTTATGGAGGTATTGTTAGTCAACAAGTTAAATTTGATTCAATACCTAGTATGTATCAAGAGTATGTAAAAGATTTGAAAGAGCACCAAGCATCAGAGCCTTTTATTGTAAATCATACATTACAAATGATATACATAGATAATATTGATGAAAAAGCGCCGGTGTTAAGTAAAAAAGTTACTAAGTACTATGTTTATGCTATTGAAATAAAATTAGATGGAGGTATGCCAGAGGAAGGCGCTAAGAGTTCTTTAGATCGTGCAAGACTTGTTATAGAGAGTGGGCAAGATTTTACAAAGGTAGCTCTTAAATATAACCAAGATTATGATCATGCTAATGGTAGATTTAGGTGGGTTTCTAGGTTAGATAGCCCGCCCGCGATACCGCCGGCAGCATTTGCAAAACTAGAATCAATGAAAGAGGGAGAAATTTCTGAGCCATTTCAAGCAGATCCTAAGACTTGGATGATTATGAAATATACAAAAGTTAAAGAGCATGATGCCGCAGAAGAGCTTAAAGAGCAAAAAGCTTTAGAAGCTATCTTCTCTGAGAAAGCTCAACAAGTTTATAAGACATGGTTAACTTCAATGAAAGATGATGCGTATATTGATATATTAGAAGATGATTTAAAAACACCAGAACTTTATTAAAATGCAATACAAAACAAAAGCTAAAAAATCATTAGGTCAAAATTTTCTACAAGATGAGAATATAATAAGAAAGATAGTCCAATTAGCCAATATTAAAAAGGATGATATTGTTCTTGAAATAGGTCCTGGTTTGGGGGCATTGACACGCTATATACTTACATGCTCTAACAATGTTAGTGTTGTTGAGTTTGATGCAAGTGTTATTGGTACTTTATTGCAAAATTGTGAAAAATATGGCAAGCCAGAAGTTTTTAATGAAGATTTTTTAAAGTTTGATTTAGATATTGTAAGAACGGAATCACAACAGAAGTTAAAGCTTATTGGTAACTTGCCTTATAATATTTCCTCACCAATATTATTTAAAGTAGTTGAGCAGAGTGACAAAATTATTGATGCTCATTTTATGTTGCAGAAGGAAGTTGTTGAGAGAATTATATCTCAACCAAATTCAAAAACTTATGGTCGATTATCGGTGATTTTACAGTATCATTTTGATTGTAGTATGATATTGAGGATACCTCCGGAAGTTTTTTATCCGCAACCCAAAGTTGACTCAGCAATTTTGCGCCTTAAACCAAAAGCTAATAAGTTGGTTATAAACGATTATATTTTTTTTGAAAACATTGTTAAACAAAGCTTTGCGCAACGCAGAAAAACTCTGCATAATAATCTTAAGGGTATATTAAAAGAACTTGATATTGATCCTAATACTTTGCCTGTAGATACTAAGCTCAGAGCAGAAAATTTGAGTATGGAGGACTTTGTCAATTTAGCAAACTTTTTAAAATAAGGTGTAAATAAAATGGCTACATATGTTATTGGTGACGTACAGGGCTGTTATGATGAGCTCCAACTGTTATTACAAGATATAAAGTTTAATAAGCATAAAGATAAGCTTATTTTTGCAGGAGATATTTTAAATAAAGGACCTAAGTCTCTTGAGACAGTTAATTTCATAATGTCTTTAGGAGAGTCAGCGCAAGTTGTCTTAGGCAATCATGAGATATTATTTTTAGCAGTTAGTTATAATTATTTACCATCAAGTAGTAAGAATACATTTGATAATATTGTCAAAGCTAAGAATTTAAAAGAAATTCAAGAATGGTTGTGTAATCAATCTCTTCTAGTAAAAGTAAATAACACTTTTGTAGTTCATGCAGGAATTCCACATATTTGGTCGCCTAAAAAAGCTCTTAAAAGAGCTAATGAAGTAGAATTCGTATTAAAAAATCCAACAACAAGAAGACTTTTGTTAGCTAATCTTTTTAATAATGAAATAGAAAAGTGGAATAAAGAGCTAGAAGGTATTGATAGATGGTTATGTATCCTCAATTATTTTACTAGAATGAGAACAATAGATAAAAATGGAGGATTAAATCTTAAATTTAGTTCAACAATTGATCAAGTACCAGAAAATTTTAAACCATGGTTTAAACTTAAACATAAGAAATTTGAAAATAAATATAAGATAGTTTTCGGTCATTGGGCAGCCATCAAAGGAGAGACAAAAGATAGTGATACTATAGCGTTGGATACAGGCTGTGTTTTTGGTGGTAGGTTAAGCTGTTATTGTGTAGAGACCAATAAGCGTTACAGTGTTAAAGCTTTGAAAAGCTATAAGGATATTTAGTATGGATATTTTAGTTATTAACGGACCAAATCTTAATCTTCTAGGAAAGAGACAGCCTCATATATATGGCAATAAAACTATTGAGGATATCAATAATGAATTGCATAAAACAGCACATAATAATAATGTGACTATTGATTTCTTCCAGAGTAATCATGAAGGAGAAATTGTTGATAAAATTCAACAATCAGTCGCAAAAATGATAATTATAAACCCCGGAGCATATACACATACAAGTATTGCGATACGAGATGCTTTTTTGGCGATAAATAAGCCTTTAATTGAAATACATTTGTCTAATATATATAATAGAGAAGAGTTTAGGACTAAGTCGCTTCTATCGGATATCGCTTATGGGTGCATATTTGGGTTTGGGCCAAACGGATATACATTAGCGCTAATAGAAGCAATTAACTATATTAATATGAAAGGAGAGTAGAACATGGATTTATTAAAAGCGATAGATAGAGTAGCAGAGATTCTTAACTCGAGCGATATCAAAGAGATTAGGGTTAAAGATGGTGGCTCAAGTATTTTTATGACAAAAAATAATACTGCTGCTACAGTTGTATCAGCGGCTCCTGCTGTGAGTAATGTAACATCTGCAGCGCCAGCTCCTAAGCAAGCTGAAGTATCTTCAGAGATCAGTGGTGAGGAGATTAAATCTCCTATGGTTGGTACTTTCTACAGCGCTTCATCGCCTGATGCAGCACCTTATGTTAAAGAAGGTCAAGAAGTTAAAAAAGGTGATGTTCTTTGTATAATTGAAGCAATGAAGATTATGAATAAGATTGAAGCTGAAAAAGCTGGTAAGATCGTTAAAGTAATCGCTAAAGATGGTGATCCTGTTCAATTCGATCAACCTTTATTTATTATTGAATAATAACAAATCAATAACTTAAGTAGAGACTTCATAAATCTAGTATAAACTTTTAAAGGTAATACAAAATGATTAAAAAAGTATTAATTGCCAATAGAGGTGAGATAGCTCTTAGAATATTAAGAGCATGTAGAGAGTTGGGGATTAAGACAGTAGCTGTATATTCAACTGCTGATGCTAATCTTATGCATGTAAAGTTAGCAGATGAAGCAGTTTGCATTGGTCCAGCTGCTCCTACTAATCTTAGTTACCTTAACATTCAAGCTATTATAGCAGCTGCTGAAATAACATCTGCAGATGCAATCCATCCAGGTTATGGTTTCTTATCTGAAAATGCAAAATTTGCAAAAGCAGTCGAAGAAAGTGGCTTCATATTTATTGGTCCACGTGCTGAAAACATCGAAGTAATGGGTGATAAAGTAGAAGCTATTAAGTATATGAAGAAAGCTGGAGTACCTTGCGTACCTGGTTCAGGTGGTCCATTAGGAAGTGATGAAAAGAAAAACTTAGAAATCGCTGAGCAAATTGGCTATCCTGTTATCATCAAAGCTGCTGGTGGTGGTGGCGGTCGTGGTATGAGTATCGTTAGAAAGAAAGAAGATTTGATTAATGCTATCTCTCTTACTAAGAGTGAAGCAAGAATCGCTTTCAATAACAACATGGTATACATGGAGAAATTCTTAGAAAACCCACGTCATATTGAAATTCAAGTTTTCGGAGACGGACAAGGTAATGCTGTTTACTTATTTGAGAGAGATTGTTCAACTCAAAGAAGACACCAAAAGGTTATCGAAGAAGCTCCTGCAATCGGCTTGACTGATGAGCAGAGAAAGCGTATTGGTGAACAGTGTGTTAATGCTTGTAAAATACTTAAATATCGTGGTGCTGGTACTTTTGAATTCTTATATGAAAATGGTGAGTTTTATTTCATCGAGATGAATACCAGAATTCAGGTTGAGCATCCAGTAACGGAGTCTATAACTTCTACAGATCTTATCAAAGAACAGCTCAAAGTTGCATCTGGCTTAGGATTAACTTGGAAACAAGAAGATATTGCTATTGTTGGACATGCTATTGAGTGTAGAATTAATGCTGAAGATCCTGAGAGAATGATACCATCTCCAGGCAAGATAGATATGTATCATGCTCCAGCGGGTCCAAGAGTGCGTGTAGATTCACACATATATTCTGGTTATACTGTACCACCAAATTATGATTCAATGATAGCAAAAGTAATTGTGCGTGGATGTGATAGAGAAACTGCATTACAGAAAATGCGTGCTGCACTTGAAGAAATGATAATTAGTGGCATCAAAACTAATATACCTCTTCATCAAGAAATTCTTAATCATGAAGAATTCATCAAAGGTGGAACTAACATACATTTCCTAGAGAAAATGTTAGAAAAGAAAAAACAGTCTAAGTAAATCCTTTCTTTCGTATATATCTTCATTTAAATATCTAGTTTTTTCTTATATAATTTTCTTAGTCATTTAAATGTAATAAAATATTTGTAAATTATGTATAATTTTCAAACTTTTCTTAAAACGACTAGAGAAGCAAAAGAACTTCAGATAGAAACAGTGGCAGATGCTATAAATTTGTCAGTGCAAACTATTGAGATAATTGAAGAAGCTAATAATGATTCATTATTACAGAACTCTAGTAGTGTACTTAAAAATCAGATCAGAAGATATTGCGAATACTTAGAAATTCCTGAGAAGAAGATAGTATCAATGCTTAACAAAATTGATGTTTTATATTATAAGAAGTCTCGTTATGGTAAGTTAAAGTTTTTTGATTATTTGAATAGGTTAGCAATTCTTATAATAGCAATAGCAATAATTGTTTTGGTTGTCAAACATATCAAAGAAAATATGTATATAGCGAGCATAGAAGAGGGTCCTAAATCATCTATAATATATACACCGATTAATTATGACCTGAATGAACCAGATCAACAGCCTATTGCTGATAACTCCTCTGCTTCTGATAATAATGTATCTATCACTCAAAATAATACATCAACCTCAAACGATGAGATGAGCAGTGGCTCTTCTGTAGCAACGGAATCAAAAGAACATCATCAGGGTACTGCTAGCAATAGTATGGCAGCTCATCCACCAGCAACTGCAAATATGAATAATATTGTCATAGATGATGATATTGATAGTAGTAGTAAATAAACCTTTAATATTTTCTTATAATGAATGTTTTAAATAATGTTTTATTAAGAGTAGAAAACTATTCTACTCTGTATATTCTATTTATAGATTTTTTATTATGCTTTGCTCTTAGTGTAGTTATTTCTATACTTGGTAGCATTCTTGTTATCAAATATAAAAATACAATCAGGTTTACATTTGTTAAATCATTTAAGCTAACATTATATCTTATAATCTGGTCTTACTTTATCAAAAGCTAGATTGTATTCTCAATGTTTATAGAGATACCAAAATGTACTTCATTAGGTGTCAAGTAATTTAAACATTTCTTAGGTCTATTATTCAAGTCTATCTGTAACTTTCTAATGTATTGATGAGATAT
>NZ_WBSX01000037.1 GCF_009823375.1 Francisella noatunensis subsp. noatunensis
GTAGATTAAAACATGAGGCATTGTTAATATAACTCACAAAGCAATTTACAACTTAATAAGCAAGTTAAAGCTTAGACACTTATTATTTTTCAAAGCTAGACAATATAAATACAAAAAAGAAGGTGACTCTAAACAAGTTAAGATAAAGGATAGAGCGAGTATTTCTGAAAGACCTAGCAGTGCTAATAGAAAAAATCTTTATCACTTTGAAGGTGACACTATTGTTGGTAAAGACCATAAAGGTGCTATTGTAACAATGGTCGATAGAGCTAGCAGATTTACTATTTTAGCCAAGTCTATAGATAGAACAGCTAATTCAATCAATAGAATATTGTACAAAGTATCTAATGGTCATAAAATATTAACAGCTACATTTGATAATGGTAAAGAGTTTGCTAAACATAAGAAGCAAACTAGCAAGACTGGCATCAAAGTATTCTTTGCTGATCCATACAGTCCTTGGCAAAGAGGTACTAATGAAAACATGAATAGGTATATCAGACAATTTATATCTAAAGGTACTAACTTTAACAATATATCTCATCAATACATTAGAAAGTTACAGATAGACTTGAATAATAGACCTAAGAAATGTTTAAATTACTTGACACCTAATGAAGTACATTTTGGTATCTCTATAAACATTGAGAATACAATCTAGCTTTTATTTGAGTTTTTTTATGAAATCTTGAAGGCATTGCGATTCATTTTCATCTAGATTCTCATAACTTAGTAGTTCAAGAGTGTTAAATATTGATAAATATTGATAAACCATTTGTTTCAATAATTATTTTATTTAACTTTTTATTTAGAGAATTAATTTCAGACATTGATTAATTTGGTTAAAATCTTTTTTAATCGTGTAATTATAAAGTTATTTTTATCTATGATAAAGTAGAATTATTAGCAGTGTTTAGTTTGAGTGGAGTTAGACAAATGAAAACAAATTTAAAAGATATCAACTTTGAAGTATTTAAGCCAGGAATTTCTAAAAAGTTATTAGCTAGAGATAACTCAAGAAACTTTCAAATAGACTTTATTAGATTGGAGCCAAATGCAAAATTAAGCCAACATAGTCATCCAGATGTCGAGTGGGTATATGTTATAGAGGGTTCTATCTGTGATGAAAGAGGAGAGTTTAGCAAGGGTGATTTTTTTATCAATCCTATTAACTCACAACATTCTGTTGTTTCAGGAGCTAATGGTTGTGATATTTTATGTTGTTGGTGTGGAGAAATTAAAGATTGTTAATATGATTTAAAACTTTTTGGAAAACTTCTTCGATAGATAGGTTGCTAGTATCAACTAAAATAGCATCATCAGCAGGCTTCAAAGGAGCTACTTTTCTATTTCTGTCTTGGAAATCTCTTTGCTCGATATCATTTTTGATTTTATCAAAATTAGGACCTTCACCTTTTGTCAGTAACTCATCATATCTTCTTTGGGCTCTAACTTCTGAACTAGCATCTAAGAAGAATTTGTATTTAGCATCAGGGAAAACAACTGTACCCATATCTCTACCATCTGCTACAAGCCCAGCATCAGTTGCAAAAGAGAGCATTTTGTCATGTAACATTTGGCGTACTTTTGGATATGCAGAAGTTTTTGATGCTAGCATCCCAGTTTGTTCAGTACGGATAGCTTTAGTCACATCAGCATTATTTAGAAGGACTATTATAGAATCATTTTGAACTTTAAACGATATGTCTAGTGATTCAAGCTTACTACAAGCATCATCTTGATTATCTAAATTAGCACCAGCATTGTAGCAGTGTAATGCTGCTATTCTATATATTGCACCACTATCCAAAAGCTTATAGTCAAAGTACTTTGCTAATTTTTTTGATAATGTCCCTTTACCGACACCACTTGGTCCATCTACAGTTATTATCTTAGAGTTGTTCATTCTCAAAGCCTTGCATAAATTGTACTAATTTTTCAACATCTTCTAGACTAACAGCATTATAAAGACTAGCTCTACAGCCACCGACACTTCGATGTCCTTTTAAGCCATAAAATCCAGCTTTATTAGCCGCACTTAAAAATTTACTAGTTAGTTCCTCATTCGATAAATGGAATATAACATTCATGTTAGAACGATATTCTGGCTTGATATCATTTTTGAAAATTTTTGAATTATCAATGGCTGAGTAGAGTAGATTTGCTTTTTGGTTACTAAAAGTTTCTACATTTTTCAAATTTTCAAATTTGTTAATTAAATATTCTAGTGTCAACTCAAAAGTAACCCATGAGATAACAGAAGGAGTGTTGTAAACTGAATTTGATTTTTTGGTAACTAGATAGTCAAATACCACTGGAATATTATCCTTGGCTTTGATTAAAGAATCTTTGACTATAACTATAGTCAAACCAGGTATACCAGCGTTTTTCTGCGCACCAGCATATATCAAACCGTAATCACTAATATTGATCGGCTTTGATAGAAAGCTTGAGGACATATCACAAACTATTTCAGTGTTGCAAGATTTGGCAAGTTTGTTAATCTGAAAACCATCTACAGTCTCATTATCTGTGTAATATATATACTCGTATGTGTCAGCTTGGAAACTTTGAGCAATATTATCATCATATTTCACAGCATCTACAGACGTAAATTTAGCAGCTTCTTGAGCAGCTTTTTCTGACCATTGCCCACTACATACATATAATGCTCTATCATACTTGTCTGCTAAATTCATAGGTATAGCAGCAAATTGTGCCGTAGCTCCAGCTTGCATTAAAAGTACAGAGTAGTTATCCGGAATGTTAAGTAAACTTCTGAGATTTTTTTGAATAGAGGCATGCACTTCATCAAAAACTTTATCACGATGTGAAATAGATAATAAAGATACACCAGTATTTTTATTATCAACCATCATTTGTTGTAACTGTTCTATTATAGATGTAGGCACAACAGCAGGGCCCGCACAAAAATTAATTTTCATAATTTTAAAAACTTCTAATAATTTGAGCTTATTGTAACATATTTATTTTTCACATAAATGATATGTTTTTAGTTGTAAACACTATTTAATCCAATCTCTTGGCTTTATATATTCATATACTTTTTCTTCTTCAGAATCAGGCTCAGGTTGCCAGTTATACTTCCAAGTAGCCATAGGTGGCATTGATGATAGTATTGATTCTGTGCGTCCACCACTTTGAAGGCCAAATATAGTACCTCTATCAAAGACTAGATTAAACTCGACATATCTACCACGACGGTAGAGTTGAAAATCTTTGTGCTTTTGTGAATATGCTATGTTCTTTCTTTTTTCTACTATTGGTATATAAGCTTCTAAGTATGAATTTGCACAATCAGTCACAAATTTGAAACATTCATCAAAAGATTTGTCATTCAAATCATCAAAAAACAAACCTCCAACGCCTCTACACTCATCACGATGTTTGAGATAAAAGTATTCATCACACCATTTTTTGAAACTAGGATAATAGCTAGCATCATGTTTATCGCAAACATTTTTTGCAGTTTGGTGCCAATGAATAGCATCTTCTTCAAAAGGGTAGTAAGGTGTTAGATCAAAACCACCACCAAACCACCATATAGGATTATCTGTATCTGCACCAGCAACGAAGATTCTAAAATTAGCATGAGATGTAGGCACAAAAGGATTGCGAGGGTGAATAACTAGCGAGACACCGGTCGCAATAAATGATTTACCAGCAAGTTCTTGTCTTTTTGCGGTAGCCGATGGTGGTAAAGCATCTCCGTGAACTCTAGAGAATGCAACGACGCCTTTTTCAAAGATTTCGCCATCTTCTATAATCATAGAGTTACCATAGCCTTTGAGTTTTTGTTCAGGAGTATTTGGCTTTTGCCATTTGTCACTAATGAATTTAGCCGAGCTAGTTTCAGATTGCTCAAGAGTAGATGTGATTTTTTGTTGTAGTTGAGTTAAAAAGTTCTCAAATTGTGTGATTTTTTCTTGCATAAGAGTTATAGCCTTTTATGTTGAGAATTATATCTTAAAAGAAATATTTAAATATATTATATTTTAACAGTAGGAGTATAAAATTGCTTGTAAAAAAATGATTTGAATTTTGATTGTTTATATTAGAAGTTAAATTTTACTTTTTGCTTTTTTACGAGCTATCTCTTTTGCTTGTTGTTTTTGTTGTTTATTTAATTTTGCTAATTTTTTGGCATCATCACCAACATGTAAAAATCCTCTTTCAGCAGCTAGTTGAGATTGTTTTTCACGTTCTGCAAAGCGAGCTTTTTGTTCTTCTGTAATCTTATCATAGCAATGATGACAGCTTATACCTTTGACATACTCTGGGCGTTTTTTGTCCTCTTCGGTGATAGGCATACGACAAGCAAAACATTGATCATAGCTACCTTTCTCAAGATCATGATTTACAGCCACTCTTGAGTCAAATACAAAACATTCACCTTCCCACATAGACTCTTCTTTTGGTACTTCCTCTAGATATTTTAAGATTCCACCTTTTAGGTGATAAACCTCATCAAAACCTTTAGCTTTCATTAAAGCTGTAGATTTTTCACATCTAATACCGCCAGTACAAAACATAGCTACTTTTTTGTGCTTTTTAGGGTCTAGGTTTTTATCGACATATTCTGGAAATTCTCTAAAAGTCTCTGTACTTGGATTGATAGCATTTTTGAATGTACCTATTTCTATCTCATAATCATTACGAGTATCTACAAGTATAGTTTCTGGATCTGATATGAGAGCATTCCAATCTTTAGGCTCTACATACTTTCCGCAGACTTTATTTGGATCAATCTCTTCGACACCAAGAGTTACAATCTCTTTTTTAAGTTTTACTTTTGAACGATAGAAAGACATTTCTTGATGATAAGACTCTTTGTAGTCAATATCAGCTAATCTAGAGTCAGATTTTATATATGCTAATAACTCATCTACACCTTCACGAGATCCTGCTACTGTACCGTTAATACCTTCATTGGCAAGAAGTAGTGTACCTTTGACATTATTTTTTATCATAGTATCAAGCAGAGGCTGGCGCATAGCTTCATAATCTTCAAGCGTTACAAATTTGTACATTGCGCAAACAACTATTTGTGACATATTTATTCCTAGAAATTCATAATTAATATAACTAAAGATTTGCTATTATAACAAATATTACAATTTTTGTTAGAATGAGTTAATAATTGTGTCATCTCATAAATATAGTATTTGGCTAATACCTGCACAGAAATGTCTCTTGGCTCTGGCTAGATGTATCAACTATAATTCTTATATTGCTAGACAACCCTCATTTATACCTCATTTGACACTATTTAGCTCTGCTAAAAATATTGTTGAAGATTTTGGGTGTTGGACAAGCCAGCTTAATTATGAGAGTATCTCATTAGATTATTGATAGTATAGCTATAGATAGAGATTCTTATTTTATGAACTACTATCTCAAGTTATCAAAAACTATACGGCTAGATAATCTTTTTGCTAGTGTAAGAAAATTAGATACAGAAAGTGAATATAATTTAGATCCTCATGTTAGCTTAGTGTATGGTGCTACTAATCATGACAAGCTTTTGGAATATCAATTTTCTAAAAAAATTATCTTTGATAAAATAGCTATAATCAAATATCTCCCAGCAGATACTGCAACAACAGTTATGAGTTTTGAGATAGTTAAATCATATAAACTGTTAAATTTGTAGTTTAATAGTTTTACTTTATGATTAGATGTTTTATTATTTTGAAACAGCTTTATTATATTTAATCGTTTTTTATGTTTTTTAAAAATCTTACAGCATTCAAAATTACTGATATTAATATAGATATTTTTGAAGATTCGATGAATAAACTCGCATTTACTCCTTGTAGCAATTCTCAGAAGTCTTCGAGAGGTTTTACAAATCCATTTATAAAAGATGAGCAATGTCTTTTTAAGTTTAATCATTTGGCTGCATTTTGTTTACTTACTGAAGAAAAAATTCTTCCTGCTCAAGTTATCAACCAACAAGCACAGGAATATATTCAAGAGTTAGAGCTTACTAGATATGTAAGTAAAAAAGAAAAAACACAAATAAAAGAGGATATGGAGCAAAAGCTACTACCTCTAGCATTTAGTAAGTTTAGAAAGATTCATGGCTATTTGGATCTGACTAATAACTATCTAATAATTGATAGTGTTTCAGAAAAGCAGATTACAGAAGTTTTAGATCTATTGCATAGATGTGAAGCAAGGTTTGAACCTATCATCAAAGAAGAGACAGATATTCTAACAGAGTGGCTTGTCGAAGATACTTATCCAGTAGATATTGAAATAGCAGAAAAATGTAAGCTTACAAGTGCTATAGGAGATAGTATTGCAAATATCTCATGCCAAGGTAGTTCGATGTTGAATGATAATATCAAATCATTTATTGATAGTGGAGGGTACATTACAGAGTTGGCTATAACTTGGAAAGAGCAGCTTGCTATGACAGCAAATACTAAGTTACAGTTTAAAAGTATTAAATTCTTAGATGGTATAAAAGATCTAAATAAAGAAGATAATGTTGGTCATGAAGTTGATTTATTGCTGATGGCAGATATTTTTGCTGAACTTATTACAGCTATGCAAAGCTGGATCAAAGAAGATGAGAGTTTGTAAATATGGTATTGAATGATAATCAATTAAAAGCATACGAATATGGTCTAGCACATCACCCAAGTTTAAAAGAAGGGTGTAAGATTTTTTTAGAAAAAGATTTTTTGAAAGTTCTGCTGACTGAAAATGACGCTACGATAGAAAAAATATTCAAACATGATAATACCAAAACAGGTTTGGTGGCATTGCTAAAAAGTGATGAAGTTAAAAATTTATTAGGTTTTGATTTTTCAAATTTGATATCGATTATGTGTATTCGATAGTTAGAATTAGCCCTTAATAAACTCTATAGTTTCAAAATATTTCTTAGACTTTATAGTTAACAAAATTGTCAAATCTAAATATTCTAATAATTTAATACTACACTCATATATAAGTCTAAACGGTATAGATATATAAGGAGCTAGGTTACACTTAGTAATACCAGTCGGTCAACACCTAAGAGGGCAAGAGCTCACTAAAGAGCTAATGGATACTATACAAGGAATTACACTTCAAGAGTATGTTGTAAAAGAAGTATCTGACAATAATTATCAAAAAATCTAAAAAAATCTGTTGATTTAATCATCAAGTCATCAACTATGTTGTAAATTATTTACGAAATTTGCATTTTCAGTTTCAAATCTCTAATTTTAGTATTAGCGATGACTATAATTTTTCTTAATGGGGCTCTTTCCAATTAATTGTGTAAATTCTTAATTAAGATGCTAGATTATTTTTAGTAGAATATTAAGGATAAAAACATGTCTAAGAATAGAAAATCGGAAGATATTTACTCAATGCTAGCAGACTAGATAATAGATTCTGGAATTGATGTTAATCAAATGTTTGAAAAAGATGGTTTACTTAAGCAGCTGATAAAAAGGTTACTTGAAAAAGCATTAGATACAGAGATGAGTAACCACCTTGGTTATTCAAAACATCAAGCAGCAATTCCTCGAATGCTAGAAATGGCTATAGCAATAAAAGCCTATCTACAAATAGTTCCTAAAAGAGTAACAAAAATAAATGGCTTAGACGAAAAAATCATATCTTTGTACGCTAAAGGGATGAGTACTACATATATCCAACAGCAACTATTTGATCTGTATGAGACAGAGATAAGTACAAGCTTTATAAGTGATGTTACAGAAACTATTATAGAGGATGTTAAAACAGATCGTTAGAGTCTGTTTATCCTATAGTATTTTTGACTGTATAGTCGTTGGATAATTTGACTGTATTCTTACAATACCCTCCAAAAATTCGTAAAGTAATTTATACTACTAATGCGATAGAATCGCTTAATAGTCAGTTTAGGAAAGTTATTAAAAATAAGAAAATATTTCCTAAAGATGACGCTGTTTTCAAGTCATTATATTTGGCTATAGATTATTTGACTAAAAAATGGTCTATGCCTGTGAGATATTGGAATGAGGCTATGCCTTATTTCGCTATCGAATTTGAAGATAGAATTCAGAGGTTTGTGTAAGAGAATTTACACATTTATTTGGAAAGGCTCAAAATTTCAGTATTAGTATATCCGCTGTACTCTAATGGAGCTATAATCTTTTTATCTGCATAATTATATCCAACAACAATACTTCTTCTTTATGTTTGATATGCTAAAACCTCGCCATAACTAGGCTCACCAATTGGTGGCCATACTCTTAGAATAGAAAGCTTATTATCACAGCCAATCTCATCTATATAAACTAACAGATTTTGAGCTATTTCTTTTAGTTTTTCTATATACTCCAACCTTTCATGTTCTTTTCTTTGCTTATATCTTGGAGTCTTTTTTTTAAAACTAAAACCAAGTCTATTAAGACAATCATAAAATGTACTTCTTGGAATATCAGGGGCTAATGCTTTTTTTATATCTTGCACTTGCATCTGGATGATCTATCAAATACTGTTCAATCAATGTTTTATCGGTAAAGCTAGCCACTCTGCCACAACCAACTCCTTGCTTTGAACTATAATCTCCGGTTCTTTTATAAAGCTCTATCCATGATACAACTGTATGCTTATCTATGTTAAAAAACTTACTCAGCTCAAACTCTGTCATAACCTTCTTCATATTTATTAATTACGATGTCTCTAAAATCTTGGCTATATGATGACATTTTCATTAGACATTATAACATTTCTACAAATATCTTTTGGATTAACTATAATTTAGAAACATAGTTGATGACAGTGTTTTTAAGTTATATCCCTTATTTATGAATTTAGAGCATGATTAAATCAATAGACTTTAAAATACTAAACTTAACTGCCTATCATCAATTTTCCCAAGTTTTACACCTATACCAATTAGTCGAATAGGGTGATTTTGTTTTTGATGTAACTCAATTATCAGATTTTTTAGCATTTCTTTGTCTAGTGTTTTTGCTACTCTAGTTAGACTGGTTTTATTAAATTTTGTATCTGTAAATTTGACAACAATACCAATTATAGACTTATAATGCTCTTCAGTCATGCGACTAATTAATTTATCATATAGGTTAGGTAGTTTCTCTAGGCAAGTCTCTAGAGTCTTTAGATCTTCTAAATATGTATTTTCTACACTTACAGATTTACGGATACGTACCGGATTAACTTCACGGTTATCAATACCTCTGGCATAGTTATATAAACTACTTCCAAATTTACCAAACTTATTTAGAAGAGTAGTTAGGCTTAGTTGCTGCAAGTCTAAGCAGGTTTCAACGTTCATATTTTTTAGCTTCTCTTGCGAGACTTTACCAACTCCAAAAAGTTTCTTAACTGGTAGATTTTTAACAAAATCATTAACTTGCTCAGGAGTGATTACATATAAACCATTAGGTTTGTTAATATCGCTAGCTATCTTGGCAAGGAGTTTGTTTGGAGCTACTCCAGCTGATCCTGTAAGGCCAGTTTTATTAAAAATTTCTTGTTTGATCGCCTGAGCAATTAATGTTGCACTATTTTTATATGCTGCAACATCTGTAACATCTAAATACGCCTCATCAAGAGATAGAGGCTCAACTTTGTCTGTGAAAGTGTAGAATATCTCTCTTATAATCGAAGAAGCAGCTTTATATTTTGCAAAATCAGTATTTAAAAGTATTAGATTAGGGCATTTCTGCATAGCGATCGCTGTAGGCATAGCAGAGCGTACACCATATTCTCTAGCTATATAGTTACAAGTTGATATTACGCCACGTTTGGGGTTGGTACCACCTACAGCAAATGGTTTATCTTTGAGGCTAGGATTAGCTTTTTCCTCGACCTGAGCAAAAAAATAATCCATATCAATATGTATGATTTTTCTTGTTTTGCTCATGAGTTGTTATTTATAAATATTTGCAAACTCATCAATGCTAGCATCTTCTTGCCATGAGTATTCTAACTCTATACTCTTTTGTTTAGCTACATCATAGCCTAAGATATCGGCTATGAAACTAAGAGACATATCTATCCCCGCACTTATACCAGAGCTTGTATAAATATTACCATTTTTTACCCATCTAGCTTTGTCGATCCAGTTTACATCTGGAGCTATAGATTTTGTCCAACTAAGAGCTTTTTTATTAGAAGTAGCTTTTTTGCCATTAAGCAGATTTGTTTGTAAAAATAAAGATGAACCCGTACAGACTGTAAGTATATATTTAGCATTATTTGCCAGTCTAGTTAATTTAGCTATTAATTTTTTATTGTAGATTAATTCTCTTGTACCAATACCCCAGGCACAAATAATATCGAGTCTTTTGAATTAGCATCTGAGAGTTTTTTGGTATTTATACAGACATTCTGACTACTATATATACTACCACCTTCTAGAGAATAATACTCAAGTTTGAAGTGTTCTTTGAAACTCCCAAAAATCTCAACTGGTCCAAAAACATCTAAGGTTTCAAACTTATTAAATAAGACAACAATTATATTTTGCATCATAGATATTAGTATAGATAAATGCTTTGGATAGTATAGCATTATTAGATCTGTAAAATGATTTATAAAAATACCAAATAGTGTAAACTTTCAATCTATATTTTATAGAGATATTTTTTATATGTTATTGATTGTTATAAAAATAATATTATCAGCCTTAATGGTAATAGGACTAATATATATCTGAAAAAAGTCCTAGATTAGGAGGTTTATTTTCTGGTTTACCACTTAGTGTTGGTCTTTTTACTTATTTTTATGCGCGTGAGAATGGTCTACAGTTTTTGATAGATTCAATGCCCTATGCACTTGTAGGGTTTGCTTCTATGCTGCTATTTACGATTGGTTTTTATTTTGGTAGTAAACTTTTTTCTAATCAACGACTTATTAATACCATTAGCGCACTTGGTATAGGCTTTATCGCTTATTTTACAAGTGCTTACATTTTCACAAAATTTAATATTACTTTGTCATTAGGGCTAATAATTTTTATAATCACAATGATATTAACTATTATCTTCTTTAAGATAGTTGTCAAAGAAAATTCAGCAATAGAGAATATTAATCTCGAGCCTGTTAATATATTTAAAGTGATAGCTTTCAGAATTTTTTTAGTAGCTTCGTTTGTATTATTAATTACAGGAATTGCCAATATAGTAGGACATGAATGGGCAGGGATCTTTTCATCATTTCCTGTAATGTTAACTTCAGTGATCGCTGTTTTAATATTTAGATACAGGAATTTGTTATTTCCAGGAGTGCTAAAACATTTCTCTTATGGAGTATCAATACTAGCTATATTTGAAAATCACTTTTATATAAATACTCAATGTATATAATTTAGCTAATGAAATACTTATATTAAAACAAATGATTTTCTTTAAAAATGTATCTTATCAAGTAGAGATAAAAGAGCTTTTTGATAGTATTAATTTCTCAATCTTTCCTAATCAAAAAATAGGTCTTGTGGGCAAAAATGGTACAGGCAAAACGACACTTTTTAACCTTGTACAAGGTAATCTAACACCAGATAAGGGCGATATTGAGATTGCTAAAAATACCCGTATAGTTACTGTTAAGCAAGAGGTTGATGACTTCGAAGCTAAAGTGATAGATTATGTAGTCAATGGTATAGAATCTTTAAAACAATTGAAGATCCAAATGCAAAAATCTTTAGAGTCTGAGAACTTTGTAGATTATTCAAAATACCATGAAGAGTATGAATCTTTAGGAGGCTATGCAATAGAGTCTCAAGCTGGTAAACTGCTGTCAGGTTTGGGTTTTAGCGTTAGTCAACTCCAACAAAAGGTAAAAGAGCTATCTGGTGGTTGGCAGATACGCTTAAATCTTGCTCAAGCACTACTGCAAGAGTCAGATATTTTATTACTTGATGAACCAACCAACCATTTAGATTTAGATGCTGTACTATGGTTAGAAGAGTATCTACAAGAATATAAAGGTTCTTTACTACTTATTTCACATGATAGAATCTTTTTAGATAATGTTGTCAAGCAAATATTTCATATCGATAATAAGAATATAGATACTTATACTGGTAACTATTCATCTTATGAAAAGCAGTCTTATGAGCAAAAAGTATTACAACAAAAGCAGTTTGAGAAACAACAAAAGCATATTGCTCATTTACAGAGCTTTGTTGATAGATTTAAAGCTAAAGCCTCAAAAGCAAAACAAGCACAAAGTCGCGTCAAGATGTTAGAAAAAATACAGCGAATAGAAGCTGTTAAGTCAGATTCTGAATTTAGCTTTGAATTTAAGCAAGTTAAAGAGCATCTTGGAGGTACTTTGGTCAGTTTACAAAATACTGATCTTGGTTATGGCGATAAAAAAATTCTTAATAACGTAAAACTAAATATCTATAATGAAATGCGTATAGGTCTATTAGGTCTAAATGGAGCTGGTAAATCAACACTCATTAAATCTCTTATTGGTGATATAGACATTTTATCAGGTAAGATAGAAAAACATCCAAATCTTAGAGTAGGGTATTTCTCGCAACATTCATTAGAGATGCTTGATTCTGAGGCTTCACCATTATTGCATATGCAATGCTTAGACTCACAAGCAACTCAAGAAAAGCTTAGAACTTTTTTAGGTAGTTTTAACTTTGTGGGCGATAAGGCTTTGGCAAAGGCAGGAACCTTTTCTGGTGGTGAGAAAGCTAGATTAGCTCTAGCAATGATTGTATATCAAGAGCCTAACTTTTTATTACTAGATGAACCAACAAACCACTTAGATATTGGCGTTCGAGAGGCTTTAACTGTAGCATTACAGAGTTTCCAAGGAGCTATAATATTAGTTTCGCATGATAGATTTTTATTAGAATCAACAGTTGATGAGTATATGCTTGTTGGTGAAGGGCAGGTTAAGCCTTTTGATGGTGATATGAAGGATTACTATAAGTACATTCTTGAAGTTAAAAAAGCTGAGAATAATACATCAAATATAGCAGTACAATCTAATAATGATTCTAAAAAACAGGATAGAAAATTATCTGCTGATAAGAGAAAGCAACTTAAGCCACTTCAAGATAAAGTCAAAAAACTTGAAAGGGCATTAGAAAAATTACAACAGCAAGATCAACAAATGCAGGATGCTCTCCAAAATCAGGATTTATATGATGATAAACAAAAACTTCAGCAAACTTTACTTGAGCATTCTCAGTTAAAAGAAAAAATAGAACAAACTGAATTAGAGTGGTTTGAAGCTTTAGAAGAACTGGAGGTTTTAAAAGAGTAAATAGTAGTTATGTTTTAAATACTAATTAAGATTTTACTGAAACTCATTTTCTATTTCTTCTAATGTCCTTCCTGCAGTTTCTGGAATAAGTTTTTTAACAATCAATAAATATACAAATGAACTTATAAAAATAATTCCAAACATAATATTAAAGCCGTATCTCTCGCCTATTTGTAAGAAGTATCCAATAAAGAAGAACGCAAATAACATTGAAACTACGCCCGCTATGAAGATACCAATAATTCTTACTCTGTTAAGGTAATAGTTCATTTATAAGGGTTACAATGACTCCAGAAGGACCAAATGCTAATCCGGCAATACATGTTATCAAGAATAAAATCACTAGTATGTAATTATAATCTAAAGTAGGTAGGCTATATAATACTACTAGCAGTGTCATGCTTATTAATGCAATTGTTAACCCTGTAAAGATAACCCGCTAGATTGTATTCTCAATGTTTATAGAGATACCAAAATGTACTTCATTAGGTGTCAAGTAATTTAAACATTTCTTAGGTCTATTATTCAAGTCTATCTGTAACTTTCTAATGTATTGATGAGATATATTGTTAAAGTTAGTACCTTTAGGTATAAATTGTCTGATATACCTATTCATGTTTTCATTAGTACCTCTTTGCCAAGGACTGTATGGATCAGCAAAGAATACTTTGATGCCAGTCTTGCTAGTTTGCTTCTTATGTTTAGCAAACTCTTTACCATTATCAAATGTAGCTGTTAATATTTTATGACCATTAGATACTTTGTACAATATTCTATTGATTGAATTAGCTGTTCTATCTATAGACTTGGCTAAAATAGTAAATCTGCTAGCTCTATCGACCATTGTTACAATAGCACCTTTATGGTCTTTACCAACAATAGTGTCACCTTCAAAGTGATAAAGATTTTTTCTATTAGCACTGCTAGGTCTTTCAGAAATACTCGCTCTATCCTTTATCTTAACTTGTTTAGAGTCACCTTCTTTTTTGTATTTATATTGTCTAGCTTTGAAAAATAATAAGTGTCTAAGCTTTAACTTGCTTATTAAGTTGTAAATTGCTTTGTGAGTTATATTAACAATGCCTCATGTTTTAATCTAC
>NZ_WBSX01000038.1 GCF_009823375.1 Francisella noatunensis subsp. noatunensis
ATTTCTATCAAAAAGTGATGATATTAACTTTGAGAGTTTAGCTGATGTTTTGATTGAAGAGCTAGAGAGCTTTTTGAATCGTTAAATTTGAAAAACCAAAAAAATGGAGGGCTCTGCAAACAACCCCTAATACGATAAAAGATTATCTAGGCATTCAATCATGGATAAAAGACCTTAATAAAGGAAAGGTAATTCATAAGGGTATGAAATCAGCTATTAAAATTGCTTATCGCTCCTCAGAGTATATGAATAATATAGCGGATATTATAAATGCTACAATTGAAGGCTTAATTCAAGAAAACTTTGAACTTCCTACTTTTCATCTATTAAACAGGTTAGTAAGACACACCAGACATACAGTCAACAATAGAATATTTCAGCAAACTCATAGTTTATTATCGCTAGATAATAAAACTCATGATTTAGAAAGATTGTTAAAAATCGGCTCAAGTGGAAAGAGTTTTTTCAATGAATTAAAAGTTACCCCAAAGCAGCCAACTTATAAACGCTTTAAAGAATACATGAAGCATTTTAACTGGCTTAAATCTCTGGGTGAATTTGATAAATATTTGAAAGACATAGCTAAAGTCAAAATAGATCAATTTGCTCAAGAAGCTTTAGATTCAACAGTTAGTGAGATAAAAGAACTATTACCTTTCAAAAAATATACATTATTAGTTTGTCTAATATACAAGCAACAAAGAATAGCTATAGATATTTTAGCTACCATGTTTTGTAAACTTTTACTATCAGCTAATAAGCAAGCAAGATCAACACTTAAGAGTCAGTTTGATAATAGTAAAGAGGAGACTAGTAGAGTTCTTAACATACTAAGAACGCTAGTTGAAGATGGTTTAAATATAAAAAACTACTGTACCCTAGCTAAAACTTTCTACTCACGAATGAGACAAGCTGGAGGTTTAGAAAAGCTTCATGATGACTGTTCAAACTTAATAGCTATAAATGGTTCGGATTATAGAGGGTTTTTAAGTAAAAAGGTTAGTGATAAAAGAGCTATGCTGTTTGAAATAATAAATGCTCTAAGTATGAAGAGTGCTAGTCAAGACCAGTCTTTAATAAAAGCATTAGAATACTTAAGGAAAAACAATAATAAACAATCCAAATATTTGACAGAACCTATTGACCTATCTTTTGCTACTGATTACTGGCGTAAAAGGATTACAAAAACAGGATTGTTTACAGGTACAAAATATAATCGTAAAGAGATTGAAGCATGTGTATTTAACTATACTCAAAAGGCACTTAATGCTGGTGATATATTTATTGATCAGGGAGATATTTTTAGTGATTATAGATCTGAATTTGTACATTGGGATGAGTGTCTTAAATATTTAGATTCTTTATGTGAAGGCTCAGAAATTCCAAATAATGCAGATGACTTATTTAGCTCTCTTAAACAGGAAATGATAGACAAAGCAAAAAGCCTTGATAATAAATATCTAAAGCAGAATAATTTTGTAATTAATCCAGATGATGGTAGGCCTATACTAAAGAAATATGAGGCAAAACAAAAAAGTGAAAAAGTCCTAGAAATTGAGCAATTAATAAGAGAAAGAATGCCTGAAAGAACCATCTTTGATATATTTATAAACGCTCAGAAATATGTTGGTTGGGCAGATGAATATGGGCCAAAATCTGGTGTTCGAGATAAACTTAAAAACCCAATACCAAAATATATTATATCTTCTTTCTCATACGCTACAGGACTTGGTCCTACACAGACTGTAAAACATGTAAGGTATGATATATCAGCTCAGACAATATCTAGGATAAATAAAAAACATGTTAGTGTTCAAATATTGCAAAGAGCAATAACTAGAATTATAAACTGTTTAAATCAGTTTCCTATTTTAAAAGCTTGGGGTAGTGGTAAGCGTTGTGCTGTAGATGGTACTATGGAAGAAATTAGAGATAATAATCTAATAGCTCAACAACATATTAGGTATGGTAAAAAAGGCGGTGTAGCTTATAGGCATATTGCTGATAATTACATAGCTCTCTTCTCAAGATTTATACAAAGTGGTACTTGTGAAGCTATTCATATTATTGATGGATTATTAAAAAATGCATCAGAAGTTAATCCCAATATTGTTCATGGAGATACTCAGGGACAATCTTTGCCTGTATATGCCTTTGCTTATTTGTTAGGAATAAAGTTAATGCCTAGGATTAGAAATTGGAAAGAGCTTAATTTATACAAAGCTGATAAAGCTTATAATTATAAACATATTGATGATATTTTTTGTGAAGGTTCCATAGATTGGGATTTATTAAAAAAACATTGGAAGGATCTAATGCAAGTTATTATCTCAATTAAACTAGGAAAAGTTTCATCGAGTTTTATACTATCAAAATTAAATTCATATAACAGCCAAAATAAGCTATATAAGGTTTTTAGTGAATTTGGTAAAGTGATTAGAACAAATTTTCTACTTGATTATATTGCAGATAAAGATCTTCGACAAACAATTACAGAAAATACAAATAAGGTTGAATCGTATCACTCTCTAGAAGACTGGATTAGATTTGGATCAAGTATGTTAACACCATCAAATAAACCAGATGAGATGGAGAAAGCTATTAAATATACAGATTTACTGGCTAACTGCATTATGCTTCAAAATGTTATCGATATAACAGAAATATGTCATCAGCTAAATAAAGAAGGATATAAAATTAACCTAGAAGATTTAAGCTTTATGAGTCCTTATATGGTTGAACATATAAAAAGATTTGGTGAGTATGTAATAGTAATGAATAAAAGACCTATTAAGATAGAAAATGTGAGAAGTAGAGACATTTTTAATGACAAATAATTGCTGGGATTTATTAATTTCTTTTCATAAAAAATATCTTTTAAAGAAAACCTTCTCAAAGATATATATAGCAATGTTTAGAGGCACTTAAAATTTACGATGTGACCGAATTTGACACGTATCCTTTTAAGCCCCCTTTTAAGAGTTAATAATGTTGATGGTGATATATCAAAAATAGCAAGATATGGTGGAGTATTTAAATCACACATTAAAAAATGGTTATATGAATATATACATAGCAGTTATGAAGAGATGTTTGATATTATCAAACTATCTTATGAGCCAGTGAATGTTTTTGATTTTAACACTTTTATTGAATATATAGATTATACTAGAAAAATTAAGTATATAAGCCTTGATAATGATAGAGTCAAAAACTATCAAGAATGCATAATAGCAAATTGGCTTTTTGCCAATAACATTGCTTATAGATATAGTCAGGTTGAGGAAGGTTTAGAAAATAGCTTTTACTTTCAAATAAAAAATACAAATATCTATATTGAGTATTATGAAATTAACGAATTTGATAAAGCTAGAGTTGGTTTAGGAGATAAAGAGTACAAAGCAACAATCCAAGAGCGTATTAAATTATATGAAGATAGAGAAGATATTATCATAGATATCTATCATTATGATTGGACAAATAACAATATCGAAAAAATACTACATGATAGATTAGCTGAAAATAATATTTCCATAAATCCTAAAAAGCCAAATGAGATTATTGAAATACTTACAAAAATGAAGTTACTTGATTTCCAAGTAGATAAGTATAAAAGCTGCTTACAAGCAATAAGATTCCAAGATTTAAATAATAAAAGTATTGAAGAATTATTTAACAAACATTCAGTATATAACTCAAAGGAATATTTAAAATTATTGTCTAAATTAAAAGAGCAATATATAAGAGAGCTTAAGAAGACTAAAACTATTGATTATGATAATATGATTCTTACAGCTACTGATTATATTAATAAAGGAGCTATTCCAACTAGCTATAAAAATAATCCAAAAGTGATTTTAACTGTGGTTGGTGATGACTGGCAATCAATATACAGATTTGCTGGATCTAGATTGGAGCTGATAACTAAATTTGATAAGTTTTTTGGCTCACACACTCTTACAAAATTAGAACGCACTTTTAGATATAATAGTAGTATTGCCGAAACCGCTGGTAAATTTATTATGCAAAATGAGAACCAGTTTAAAAAAGATATTAAAGCTAATGATATTGCTAATGAATCTCAAGTCTATCTACATGATAATTATGTAGATGTTGAAACAACTGATGCTACAGCTTATCGAGCATTACAGATTATTTCAGAAATTAGAGAAAAAGATGAGCATGGAATAATTGCTATCCTATATAGAAACAATAAAACAGAAAAACTAATAAGAGAAGTCTTTGATGGATTTGATCTTAAAGATGAAAATGTATTGTACTGGACATTTCATTCATCTAAAGGCTTAGAAGCAGATTATTGTATAATTGTTGACTTGGTTGATAGTCCTGTAGGTTTTCCCAATTATCTTCAAAATCCCAAAGTTTTAGATGCCCTGCTCCCTGAGCTGGATAACTATAAATATAGTGAAGAAAGGCGTTTGTTTTATGTTGCTATGACTAGAGCAAAAAAAGAATGCCATTTAATAGCTGATATATTCTCACCATCTAGCTTTGTTGTTGAACTTGTAACTCAAGATTATAATTTAAACATTCGCTCTGAAACTTTTAATAAATCTGAGAAAACTTGTCCAAAATGTGGACGACTTCTTGTTATAAGAAAAGGTAAGTTTAAAGAGTTTTTAGGTTGTTCAGGTTGGAGACCTAATAACAGTTAAACTGTCCCTCTTAGTCAATACCACTTTATAATACTTGACCAATGAACTAGAAATGATCAGGAGATTGCTGTTAGAATATGTGCAGTATTTATTTAATTTTGTCAGTCTTTATAAAACTACTGCCAAAATATATTTTATAATTAGAGGGTTTATGAAAGAAAACGACGGCGAATTAGTTATAAGAACTTTAGCAATGCCAGCAGATACTAATGTTAATGGCGATATTTTTGGTGGTTGGATATTATCCCAAATGGATATAGGTGGCTCAATATTAGCCCATAAAATAACTAAGGGTAAAACTGTTACAGTAGCTATCGACTCTATGAAGTTTATTAGTCCTGTTGCTGTAGGCGATACTATTTGCATTTATGCTAAGATTGTAAATATTGGTAACACCTCTTTAAAGCTACATTTAAAAACATATGTCACTAGAAAATATACAGAAAAACGAGACTTAGTAACTCAAGCTGATTTCTCATATGTTAATATCGGAGATAATGGTAAACCTAAGCCCATAAACAAAGATAAACTATAACCAAAAAAGAAATTTCTTTTATTTGTAAATCTCCAATCTTATTTTATCTACTAATTTAAAGCCCTGTGGTAACTCGTGAATTAGTCGTGGTAAACCTCGTGTGCAGCTATGCTGTGCATCAGGTTTTCCATCACGGTGAGCTGTGCGAAAATTCATAGTTTCCATCAGATTAGGATTTATTGCATGTCCTTGAGTGGATTCCATTTTGTTAATAATGATACGTGTTGCAAATAATCCCCTCTTTTTAATACTTCTTTCAATGATTTACCATATCTTGACTCAAATAATTCCATAGCTTCCTGATTAGTAGCGTTTTTATTTTCCTCTGTAAGTTCTATTAGAATTTCAGCAAAATTAGATAGGTTCTTAGTTATGTTAAAATACTCCTTTTCTGTATCAGTAAAGGTTTTTTCTATATATTCATCATGCTCTGAATAATCATCACCTGTTAGTGCTGTAGAGCCTAAGTTATTAGATAGATTTTCTACCCACTCATACATAAAGTCAGATATTTTATCTTCTCTAGTTTGTTTCTTAAGACCTTTTCTAAGTGATTTTGTATACTCTTTCTTAATATCTTTAGCAATTTTGATTAATTTTTTAAGAGATATCATACAAGCATGAACATCTCCCCTATATCCAACATAGCCAATATAATAAGATACTTTTTTATCACCATACTTAACGAATTTAAGTACCCTAGTTCCATATATTCTAGCTACTCCAAAGGCTAGATCTTCTATATCAACTATTAACGATCTTGGAACATCTAATAAATCAGAGTGACATATTTCATACTCTCCAGTATCAACTAGACCCTCTTTGGATAAATGAAATTCAAAATAGGATATAGTTCTTCCTATCATATGTTCAGGTAGCCCAATACCAAGGTTTTTAAAGTAATCCTTAGCGTGTTTTTCTATTTCTTTTTTATAGTTGTCACTCATGCTAATTACACTAATTGATTGATTAGTAAATATAATAACTTCTCTACAAGATTATGAGAAATTTTTATTATCAGAGACATTACAACTGCTCCACCTATTTTAGTTATAGTGAATACTTTAATAAAGTATTACATTAATACATTATACTTCAAGTTATTTTTTGATATTCTCATAAAGCTCTTCTATATTAACTCCATCATTTATTTCAAGATTTCTAAGAGCCATCTTAATTATGTCACTATTAGTTGGATATGGATTACTATATCCTTTATTCACTAAATTATCTTTAAACTTATTAATGATAACTAGATCATTATGCCTAATTGAGATTGATAACCTTTGTGCTTTTTCTAATTTAGATTTATGTGGTCTTCCAACTTTAGAATATTCTTCACCATCTGTGACTCCACCATTTACTTCATCTAAAATATTATTAAATTCTTCACTTGTTTTTGGTCTTGGTTTCTTTTTAAAATCTTTCATTACTACACCCACTAGACTGATAATATTTCTTTACACAATTTATCCATTTCCTCTTTTGCTTTTGACTCCTGCATTTCAAAAACAGATAATCCTTGTAACATTGCATCTCTGAAAGCTTTTCTCTCAGATATCACACACTCGGATAAATCAATATTTTCAAATTCCTCAAGATAACTTTTTGCCAACTCTGTTTCTTTAATTGATGGGTTAGTTGGAGCTTGGTTAAGAAACGCATATGCTTTTAAATTTGGGTTTATACCTTTCGCATTATCAATCAAAGTTTCCATTTTATCTAAAGTCCACAAATCTGCTTGAGATGGTCTCACAGGCATATATATAATATCACTACATAAAAGAGCCGACCCTAATGCTCTGCCAGCTTGTCCACCAACATCTATAACTATATAGTCGTATTTCTGCTTCAATCATTTTGCTAATTTATCAATTTCTTTATTTTGTGCAAACACATCGATAGGAGATATTTTACTATTATTTTCTCTTTCATCTTCTCTAACTGACATCCAATCAGAAGCTGTTTTTTGAATATCGGCATCTAGTATCGCAACTTCTTTTCCTAAATATGAAATATAGCAGGCTAAATTTGTAGCTGTTGTGCTTTTGCCTGTACCACCTTTTTCTACACCAATAGTAATTATCATAAGACTCTCCTTTTTATTACTTTATTACTTAAATTATAATAATACAATATTATAATGTCAATATTTTTAATACCTTAATACCTTAATACCTTAATACCTTAATACCTTAATACCTTAATACCTTAAGAAGATAATTATAAGCTACTTGACTAAATTAAACATGTACAATATAATGTACATATAAAAATATTTTGAGGTAAACAATTTATGAAAGTAGTTAATTTCACAGATGCAAGGAATAATCTAAAATCTGTTTTGGACGGTGTATCAAATGATGCTGATTATACTGTAATAACTAGAAGAGATGCTGATGATGCAGTTATAATGTCTCTTGACATGTTTAATAGTTGGATGGAAACTCTACATTTATTAAGTTCTCCAAAAAATGCTGAACATTTAGAAAAATCTATAAATCAATTAAAGTCTAGAAACCTAGTAACTAGAGATACTATAAATGAGTAGGATTCTTAGTTGGACTGATGAGGCTTGGAAAGATTATCTATATTGGCAAACTCAAGATAAGAAAACATTAAAAAGAATAAATAAGCTCATCGATGAAACAAAAATGATTCCTTTTGATGGTATAGGTAAACCTGAACCTTTAAAAGCAAACTTAAGTGGGTATTGGTCTAGAAGAATTGATGATAAAAATAGGTTAGTCTACTCAGTAGAAGACGATAGCATAATTATATTATCATGTAGATATCATTATTAGTGCATTAGAGCATTTTCTAAATACATGTCACAGAAAATTTTGCGTTTCTAACAGAATAATTATTTTGTATCTGTTTCTAAACTAATCATAATGCTATGCTCACTAAACTTGCAAATAAAGGTTATCTCGTACCCACTTTATATGCAAATAAAAAAAGGGGAGCAGTCCCATCAAACGATACATTTTTGATACCAACAAATTTTTAGATAATTTTTCATATTTGATGTACTATCAACTCATGCTAAAAATCAAAATCCCAAAAAGTTGTTAATAGGGTGGATTATAAAACATTCCCAAATTTGTCCCTTTATGGGAAATTTTTTCTAGAAAACCAAACTCAAAGCCTTTAAAATTCTAAGTATGATTTTATAGTCCCAATAGTCTTTTTCGGGGATGTTAATATTTTTAGTAAATATGCCACCAATCAAACAAAAAAATAAAGATCGTAGACCTAGAGAGTTTTTAACAGAAGAAAAAGTTAATGAACTTATGAAATCGGCAAATAAGCTAGGTCGACATGGACATCGTGATTCTACTATAATCCTTATAGCATATCGCCACGCTTTAAGAGTATCAGAGCTAATAGCTTTAAGATGGCAACAAATAGACCTTGAAGTTGGTCGTATAAGCGTAAATAGGCGTAAAAATGGGGTAGATTCAGTACATCCCCTTACTGGAATAGAGTTAAGGGCTTTACGCCGTTTAAAAAGAGACTATCCAACAATTGATTATGTTTTTGTATCAGAAAGGAAAACACCACTTACAGATTCTACAGTTAGAAAGATGATAGCTAGAGCTGGAGATAATACTGATTTAGGTATGTCTATTCATCCTCATATGCTTAGACATTCAACAGGTTATAAGCTTGCCAATGATAGTATTGATACTAGAACTATTCAACAATACTTAGGACACAGGAATATAAAGCATACTGTAAGATATACAGAATTATCTTCTAATAAATTTAATAATTTATGGAAAGATTAAAAAATAAAAAAGTAAAAGTCTTGTATTTATTTTGAATGTGTTTAGTTAATCCATTATGCTGCTTGTCTGTGGTAAGTTGTTAATTAGTGTGGTTAAGCTGTGCAGCTTTGCTGTGCATGGCTTATCCATGCGGTGAGCAACATAGTTGCGAAAATTAACACTTACCATCAGATGACATAAAAAAAGTAGTCTTTCTATATTTATATATTTTTATATAAATATACTTATTTCAAAGAAAATATATTTTTATTTACAATTGATAAGATTTCTATTTATAAATTAAATAGATTAGTACTCGCTGTAAGTATTGAAAACATTAGCTCTTAGCCATTTAAAAGCTACTTTTTTTATAAGAGTAGTGTATATTGTTGCTTATATGTTTTTAAATTTTGATTTTTCAAATGGAAGTAGAAATAATATCAAAGAATAAAAATGCATTAGCTATTAGTAATAAAATTATAGAAGCTAAATATAGTTTATCTAAGGAAGAACAGCGATTAATATTTATGGTTGTTGCTCAAATAGATAAAGATGATGATGAATTTAAAGAATATAAAATTCGTATTAAAGATTTAGAAGACAAAGAGCTTTCTAAAAAAAATCATTCTTATGTTAAAGAGGTTTAACAAAGGATGATGTCTAGAACATTAACTGTCTACACTAAAAATAATCATAAAGATTTTAAAATGTATAGTTGGTTTTCTACTATAGAATATATTAGTTCAGAAGCCTGCCTACTAGTTAAACTGCATAATGATTTAAAACCTTATTTCTTAGAATTAAAGAAAGAGTTTACTAGAGCAAACAAGGATCTTCTTGTAAGATTTAAAAGTAAATATACATCAAGGTTATATCTGTTATTAAAAAAAGCTGAAATAGTTTTACAGCATAAAAATATTTAATGAAAAGATTATTAAATAAATTAGCTCTAATAACTGGAATAACAAGTAAAACATGAAGCCCATCAGTCCAAAAAGCAAAGTAATTTTCTTAATGTCCTATTTTTACACGTATCCGGGCTTGACCCGCTATATTTCTATAAATTTCTAAATAGTTGCAACAGAGCCAGATATCTGAATACTTATTGTCGATTGATAATTGTGACCACTAGCACAAACTAAAACCACAGCCGCCAACGCAGTTGGCTTACGTTCTGAGAATGAGCATTGGTGTTTATGTTTGCGAGTACTAACAGATAACTGAGAATAACTAATTATAGTCACCTATTAATCCTTTTGTTCTGTAAAAAGATACAGTTGCTTCAGCTTCTTTAAACCATTTATTAGAACCTAAAGGATCTAAATGTGGTTTTTTTATATTAACAATAGCATCTGCATCTATATATACATAATTAGTTCCTACTTTTAAGATATTACCTGGTATATACTCATCTAGCATTAGCCAACCTGTTAAATTATAAAGTTGTACATTAGCTATTTGAGACTCTAATGCATCTATACAAACACCATCTATATAATCAGTAGTTAATACATGTTCCCCTGATGCTAAAATTTCTGACTTAGCATTAATTAATATATTTTTGTTAACTTCATTTAAAACATAAGCTACTCTATCTGGATTACTAAAATCTTCAGGAGAAGTATTTAATATCTTATAAGCTCTTTTGTTGTAGACATATATGACTCCATATCTACCATCACCAATCTTCCTACCTTTATTTTTGATTTCATCAATATTGAATTTTGATTTTTGTGTAACAATTGATTTAGATAAAGAGTATTTTTCATATAGATTATTATTTTGATAAATATAAGGAGCATGATTTTGAGGAATTATAAATTTATCAAAAATAAACTTATTTTTCTTATATAAATCAAATATTAAATTAACAGATTTCGTAATAGTTTCTGGAGCAGTAGTAGCTATTTTTTTATTAGGAATTTTAATTTTTTCAGCTAAACTTCCTTTTATAATCGTAATAATTTGTATCAAAAAAGAAGTTGTTATCTGCTCTTCTCTACTAATATTGATAGGCCTGGTAATATATTCTAATTTATTCAATAATTTTGAAAAGTCGTTACCAAATATAATTATAGCGTATGTTTTTTGTCTATCTATTTCTATATGAGATAATCTTTGTTGAAAATTAGTTGCTACATTTCTAAAATATTCATTCCAGTCCACAAACCTTTTACTATCTGAATTGGACATACTCTGAGCAAGATTTATTAGCCCTGTTAACGCACGTTTTTCATTAAAATAGAAATCAACTGATTTTATTATTTCTGCAAAATCAGGTGATATTTTAGAGTCTAACTCATAATAACTATTGAATACCATATAATTAATACCATATAATTAATCTCATAGACTTCAATATCAAATAAAACATAATACCTTCTGCGAAATGATTTAGAATTCTAGAAATTCATTAAAAAACGAAAAAAGCCTATATTTTTATCGAATACGGATAGGTTTATTACTTTTTTATAGTTTTTTGGCACTAGCAAATCCATCTTTTTCATTTCGCAGAAGGTCTATAGTTTAATTACATACTAAAATCATAGTTGAGACTTAGCCAATATTAGTTGCTTTTGTGATATATTATTTATTAAATCTACATATTTTACAAGCTAAACTTTCCATAACTTTGCAATCTGATAGCTATTTTTGGTCTTTTTTAGTATCTCATTAATTACTAAAAGCTTTTATTTTCAATACTTACACCATTTTTTATGGATCTGTATAAAAGGACAAATAATCATCTATATTATATAGGGAAGTCTTTAATATTATCATCATAAACTTCCTGAGCATCAGCTAATGATAGTTTAGAATAAATTTCCAATGATTGTCTAGTTTCATGACCAGAATAGGGTTGAATAAGAGCATCATCAATTCCCTTTTTCTTTAGCCATGTAAATAAAAAGTGTCTAAGTACATGAGGTGATATATTCTTTGTCATACCTGCTAATTTGCTATATTTTTCTAAGATCTTACGAATTCCTCTATCTGAGTATGGTTTTGACCATGATGACTCAAATACACTTGATGTTGATGTACAGATCTATCCTGTCAATTTGGGACAGTTGTTAAGTTCATTTTTCATTATATATTCAAACTGACTAGGAGTCATGTAATTTATAGTTGAATGCTTTTTTTAGTATTATAATAAGCCTCAATATATTCAAAGATTGAAGATTTAGCTTCATCTCTAGTTTTATATTTTTCATCATGCACTAATTCCACCTTTAGAGTTCCAAAGAAACTTTCACAAGCAGCATTGTCATAACAGCAGCCCTTAGAGCTCATACTAGATAATAACCAATTATCACCTATGAGATTTTGAAATTTCTCTGAGCAATACTGTGTACCTCTATCAGAATGAATAATAACACCGGTAGGAAAATCTCTTCTAAATAAAGCCATATTTAAAGCATTACACACTAGTTCTGCTTTCATTCTTTTATCCATTGACCAACCTATAACTGCTCTTGAAAATAAATCTATAATCACACATAAATATAGCCATCCTTCTTGGGTAGAGATATAAGTAATATCAGTAACCCATTTCTGATTAATATCTTGAGCATCAAAATCCTGATCAAGTAAATTATCTGCTACTTTCTTTACGATTTGCATCTTCTGCTAAGCATAACTGCACTGTTTGATCCATAAATCCTTCTGGGTATCTTTTATAAGCCATTTCTCTCTCCTTTTTCTGATATCAAAAGTGTCCCAAATTGACAGGATAGATCAAAATTAAAAATGTATACATATTAGGCCTAACAATATTTCCTTTAATTGAATCAAAATAACCTCTTTCTAAAACAGCTAACTTAGGTCTAAAATTTTTAAATTTATCAGGGCCTACACAAGATAAATTAGCAATTTCTTCTTTAAGAGAACTATCTAATGGATATTCGGTACCTAATGATTTAGCACTTAAATATTTAGATAATTCTTCATCATTATCATTAATAAATTTTTGTATATCATCATATTCAGATGCTAAAGCCTTTCTTTCATTTTCTTCTTGCTCTTTTCTTAGATTTTCTTGTGCCTGCTCAAAAGCTACCTCCTCTTGTAACTGTTTATTTTCAAGAGTTCCTAAAAAGAAAGATGCTGGAGATTTCTTTATATTGCCAAGATCTATAGTTTCTTTAGTTACTTGAATAACATTAGATATGGCATTTAAACTATATTGATCCTCAATTTCTTGAATTTTATTTTTTCCTATCCCCCAGCCTTTAAATATTTGTTCAAACGGAGACTTTATATTTTTATAGTTCAAGCCATTTTGATTAAAAATTTCGATAGATGCTTTTGTTATATCTTTTGTTATTTCAATATTTTTATTTTTACATTTATTACTAAATTCAAAAATAACTTTTGTAAATGATCTTCCATCTTTTTTTAACTCTAATTTTTTAAGATCTATATCAGTTTTCCTAATTTCATTTTTAACAACTTCTATAACTCTAGTATTGAAAGTATTATTGTCTTTATATTTACCTGTTAAACTATAATGTCTCCGGAAAAAAGTACTGATTAAATAAATATTTTTATTCCTAATGTTAAACTTTAAATAGGAAAATTAAGGAATAATTAAATGAGTAAAAAAAGAGTAACATATACAGCTGATTTTAAGGCAAAAGTAATCATAGAATTATTAGAGGGTGACATTATACTCAGTTTCTGATAGTAAGTCAAAAAAATTACAGTATTACTTACTATGCTGAACATGCAAAGAAGTGTTCACATGATGTTATCAATCGCTTTATGTCTAAGAGTAAATATACTCCAGCACTATTGTGGGAACACATATCTCCAGATGTTATACCTTCAGCCAATGCATATATCATATTTGATGACACAGTTTTAAATAAGCGTAATTCGAAAAAGATAGAAGTGGCTAGAAAACAATATAGGGGTCTAACTGCATATTTGGTCGTAATCGGCCACGCGCTATAAATTTTTTTTGATTTTTTTCTCCATCACAAAGTTTATTAAATTAATTCCTCTTCTCTTGACTGTTTGTTCTTCAATAACCTTGAAGCCTTTATTTTCAAAAAACAACTTCGCATTAATGCTTACTTCAGCAAATATTTTTTTATTTTTCTGAGTTAATGCTAAGTCTGCAATTCTTTTAAGAATTCGTGAACCAACACCTTTTCCTTGAAAGTCTGGATCACAATAAAAACAATCAATATATCCATTAGATTCAAACTCTGCAAATCCTACAATTTCTCCATCTATGGTTGCTAC
>NZ_WBSX01000039.1 GCF_009823375.1 Francisella noatunensis subsp. noatunensis
CAATATAAATACAAAAAAGAAGGTGACTCTAAACAAGTTAAGATAAAGGATAGAGCGAGTATTTCTGAAAGACCTAGCAGTGCTAATAGAAAAAATCTTTATCACTTTGAAGGTGACACTATTGTTGGTAAAGACCATAAAAGTGCTATTGTAACAATGGTCGATAGAGCTAGCAGATTTACTATTTTAGCCAAGTCTATAGATAGAACAGCTAATTCAATCAATAGAATATTGTACAAAGTATCTAATGGTCATAAAATATTAACAGCTACATTTGATAATGGTAAAGAGTTTGCTAAACATAAGAAGCTAACTAGCAAGACTGGCATCAAAGTATTCTTTGCTGATCCATACAGTCCTTGGCAAAGAGGTACTAATGAAAACATGAATAGGTATATCAGACAATTTATACCTAAAGGTACTAACTTTAACAATATATCTCATCAATACATTAGAAAGTTACAGATAGACTTGAATAATAGACCTAAGAAATGTTTAAATTACTTGACACCTAATGAAGTACATTTTGGTATCTCTATAAACATTGAGAATACAATCTAGCTTTAATATTAGATTTTTTTGAAATAAAACGCTTATAATCAGCTAAAAAAAAATGTATAGTGTTGCTTATAGAGTCTAATTTTAGGTGGGAAAATGCTTAAAACTCCTCTTTATGAATCACACTTAGCAGCAAATGCTAAAATGGTAGACTTTTCTGGATGGTCAATGCCAATTAACTATGGTTCACAAATTCAAGAGCACAATAATGTTAGAGAGAACTGTGGTGTCTTTGATGTATCACATATGCTAGCTGTTGATATTCAAGGTAAAGATGCCGAAAAGTTTTTGCGTCATATCTTAGCTAATGATGTTGCTAAGCTAGAAGCAGGCAAAGCACAGTATGGTTGTATGCTAAATCATCAAGCAGGTATCGTTGATGATCTTATTACATATAAGATTGATTCAGAGAATTTCAGAATAGTTGTCAATGCTGGCAATAGAGAGTCAGATGTAGCATGGTTTAAAGAGAACTCTCAAGATTTAGATGTTACAATAACGCCACAACAAAATCTTGCGATAGTTGCTGTACAAGGTCCAAAAGCAGTAGAGATTGTTAAGCATACTGTAACTACAGAGATCGCAGAAGAAATAGCTAAGCTAAAGCCTTTTACATTTAAGTTTTTTAGTAATTGGATGTTTGCTCGTACTGGTTATACTGGCGAAGATGGTTTTGAAATAATGCTGCCAGCAGATCAAGTAGCAGATTTTTGGGATAATTTATTAGAAAATGGTGCCGAGCCGGCAGGGTTGGGTGCTCGAGATACTTTGCGCTTAGAGGCAGGGATGCACTTATATGGATCAGATATGAATACAACTACAACCCCTTTAGAAAGGGGGCTTGGTTGGAGTGTTGATTTATCTGACGAGAATAGAGATTTTATTGGTAAAAAAGCATATCTTGCGAAAAAGTCACATGGTATAACTACTAAGTGGACAGGAGTTGTTCTAAAGTCAAAAGGCGTGCTTAGAGCAGGGCAAGAGATTGATTTTGATAATGGCGAAAAAGGATATATAACAAGTGGTAGTTTTTCACCTACTCTTAAAGTTGCTATAGCATTAGCTTATGTACCTAAAGAAGGTGCTAATCCGGTCGTCAATATACGCGGTAAAGAATTAGAAGTAGAATTAGTTAAGGCAAAGTTTGTCAAGAATGGGCGATCTTTGATTTAAAAAAATAAATATTTTCACAACAATAATTAATCGTAGTCAAGGAGGTATAAAATGTCAAATATTCCTAATGAATTAAAATACACAAAATCTCATGAGTGGGTAAAAGTAGATGGTGATGAGGTTACTGTAGGTATTACTGAACATGCGCAGTCTTTATTAGGTGATTTAGTATATGTTGAGTTACCAGAAATTGGAGAAGAATTCTCAGCTGGTGATGATACTTGTGTCGTTGAATCTGTGAAAGCAGCTTCAGATGTATATGCTCCTCTTGATGGTGAGGTTATTGATGTGAATGAATCTCTAAGTAATGATCCTTCTCAAGTGAATCATGCACCATATAGAGATGGATGGTTATTCAAACTTAAAATTTCTGATGAGTCTCAACTGGCAGATCTATTATCTGCAGATGCTTATGCAAAAACTCTTGAAGACTAATTATAGACTTTTAGAGTTTCTATTTAGTCCTTTATAAAATTCTATATACGAAGACATGGAGGAAATATGTCTTTTATTCCACATAAACCTGAGCAGATAGAAAAAATGCTTGGTACTATAGGTGCAAGCTCTGTAGATCAGTTATTTGATGAAATTCCAGCTCAGTTAAGAGCTGATACTCTTAAGATTAAAGATGGAATCAATGAGATTCAATTAGCAAATCAAATGAGAAAAAGAGCTAATAAAAATCATCATAATACAAACTTTATAGGAGCTGGTGCTTATAGTCATCATATACCTGCTGCTATATGGGATATCGTAGCTCGAGGAGAGTTCTATACAGCATATACTCCATATCAAGCAGAGGCTTCTCAAGGTGGCTTACAGGTTATATATGAGTTCCAAACTATGATGGCTGGCTTAACAGGTATGGATGCTTCAAATGCTTCTATGTATGATGGGGCGACTGCTTTGGCAGAGTCTGTACTTATGGCGATTCGCTCAAATAAAAAAGCTAAATCCCAAAAGATTTTGATTGCTGAAGCTTTGCACCCAATCTATTTAAGAGTATTAGAAACTATTACAAAGCATCAAGGTATTGAGTTTGATATCGTTAATCTTGATTCTAAAAATGGTAAGACAGATATTACTAAGTTGGAAGATTTTGCGAATATTGATTATGCGGCTGTAGTTATCCAAAGTCCTAATTTCTTAGGTCAAATAGCTGATGTTGATGGGATTACAAATTGGGCACATAAGCATGGTGCTTTGGTTATTGCCGTAACTAATCCTATGTCACTAGCAATATTAAAATCACCAGCAGAATGGGGTAATAATGGTGCTGATATAGTATGTGGTGAGGGGCAGCCTATGGGTGTGCCTTTAGCTTCGGGCGGGCCATATTTTGGTTTTATGACTTGTAAGATGGCTCATGTACGTCAAATGCCTGGTCGTATAGTTGGTAGAACAGTTGATTTAGATGGTAATGAAGGTTTCTGTCTAACTTTGCAGGCCAGAGAACAGCATATTCGTCGTGCGAAAGCTACTTCAAACATCTGTACTAACCAGGGCTTAATGGTAACAGCTGCAACTATTTATATGAGCTTACTAGGTGCAGAAGGTTTAGAAAGAGTAGCGAGTGTATCTCATGAAAATACTACTAAACTAGCAAATGAATTATCTAAATTAGATGGAGTAAATGCTAGATTTAATAATGTATTCTTTAATGAGGTTGTTATTGATTTACCTATAAATGCTGAAATTTTTGTCACAGAGATGGAAAAAGAAGGTATAGATGCAGGTTACTTCTTAGGTGAGTATCATAGTGATTTAGATAACTCTGTTATGGTTTGTGCTACAGAGATTCATACATCTGAAGATATCAAAGAGTACATAGAAGCCACTAAAAAAGTTTTAGCTAGGATAGGAGGTTAATTTAAATGGTTATTTTTGAAAAAACTAGAGGTAAAAACTCGCCATCTGTAATGCCTAGCAAAAAAGGAGATGTTTCAAATATCCCTACAGATATGCTACGCACTAAGAAACCAATACTTTCAGAGCAAGCTGAGCTAGATGTTGTTAGACACTATACACAACTTTCACGCAAGAACTTTTGTATAGATACAAACTTTTATCCACTAGGTTCTTGTACTATGAAATATAATCCGCGAGCTGCGCATAAGTATACTTCATTAGCAGGATTTTTAGAAAGACATCCTTATGCAAGCGCTCAAAGTGTACAAGGTACTCTTGAATGTCTATATGATTTGCAAGATTTGATCAAAGAGCTAACTGGTATGACAGGTGTATCATTAGCTCCTATGGCTGGGGCTCAAGGTGAGTTTGCAGGTGTAGCTATGATCAAAGCATATCATCACAAGCGTGGTGATTTTGAGCGTGATGAAATCATCGTACCAGATGCTGCCCATGGTACTAATCCAGCTACTGCAAAAGTTTGTGGTCTAAAAGTTATTGAGATTCCAACTAAGAGATGTGGTGATATTGATCTAGAAGCATTAGACAAAGTACTTGGTCCAAAGACAGCTGGTATCATGCTAACTAATCCATCAACAGTAGGTGTATTTGAAAGAAATATTGCTGTAATAGCTAAGAAAGTCCATGAAGCAGGTGGTCTATTGTACTATGATGGCGCGAACTTAAATGCGATCATGGGTAAAGCTCGTCCTGGTGATATGGGCTTTGATGTTCTTCATATGAACTTACACAAAACTTTTGCAACTCCTCATGGTGGTGGCGGTCCAGGTGCTGGCCCTGTAGCTGTTAATGATAAATTAAAAGAGTTTTTACCAGTACCTATGGTTGGTAAAAAAGGTGATAAATTTGTATGGTTAGAAGAAAAAGATGTACCAAATACTATCGGTAGAATGTCTGCATTCAACGGTAATATTGGTGTATTAATTAGAGCTTATATCTATGGTGCGATGCTTGGTGGTAATGGTCTAACAGAAGCATCTGAAATAGCGACTCTAAATGCGAACTATATGATGGCTCGTTTAAAAGAAGAAGGCTTTACGATCGCTTATCCTGATAGAAGAGCTTCTCATGAATTCATCGTAACTTTGAAACCTGAATTTCAGAATTATGGTGTGACAGCTACTGATTTTGCTAAGTGCTTGATAGATAGAGGGGTACATGCTCCTACTATGTACTTCCCGCTATTAGTACCAGAATGTTTGTTGATAGAACCTACTGAAACTGAAAATGTTGATAGTATGGAGAAGTTTATCCAAGCAATGGTAGAAATCAGAGATATTGCTAAGAAAGATCCTCAGTATCTAAAAGGCGCTCCTTATAATTTACCAGCGCGTCGTCTTGATGATGTCAAAGCAGCTAAAGAGCTAGATATTGTTTGGCAGCCTAAGTAATTTTTATATATTTATTTTTGATTTCATTGCTTTTCGTAGCCGACCTAAGAAAACAATGTCTAAAACATACATTTATATAAAAGTAGGTAGTTAAAATTTTTCTAAACTGTGATAGGTATAGGTTTGATTTTAGTGATTAGAGTAAGTAAAAGAAAGCAACATCAAAGGATCAAACTTATTAAATTTCTGTTCAAAAATATGCTCAAAGATACTATTTTTTAAATATCATTTTATGAACTTCTTCAGAAGTCTTGCCAGCGTAAGGATTTATATTACCAGCTGGAACATTAAACCCTTGTGATTCACACGTATATTCCCAAGGAGTCATTCCTCCAGATACATTATCTAAGTCATCTAAGGATAATTTTTGATAAGTATTTTCATTATGAATAGTCTGAGCAAAATCACGTAGATGTTGTTCATTATTAATATCAAAACCTTTACTTTTAAGTTCCTTTTTAGTTTCTTTTGGCAAATTATTAACGAGGTTTATAATATCATCTAGATTTGAAGTAGATGAATTCTTATTTGGCATTTTGTTTTTCCTAAATATTATGTGAGCTATTATTAAATATTATCTAGTAGCTAATATGTCTTGGGGAGACAAATCCACATGAAGACCACCAGCAATACTATCTAATTCATTTACAGATAGTTCATGATTGCGATTTTCACTTTGTAGTTTGATATAAATCTCTTTAGCAAAATCACGTAGATGTTGTTCATTATTAATATCAAAACCTTTATTTTTAAGTTCCTCTTTATTTTCTTTCGGTAAATTATTAACGAGGTTTCTAATTTCATCTAAATTTGAAATGCTAGATTGTATTCTGAAAGTTTTAAATAGTTGAAAGAGAGTTCCAAATATAGTTTATAGAGTCTCAGTCTAATCCTTCTGGAATTATTGCCGATATCAAAGCACTTGCAAAAATTGCTCATGAAGCTGGTATTCTGTTGATAGTTGATAATACTGTTGCAACACCTTATTTATTAAACCCATTAGAGCATGGTGCAGATATTGTCTCTTATTCTTTGACAAAATATTTAAGTGGCAATGGCTCTATAGACGGTCGTGCAGTTGTTGATGGAGGAACTTTTGATTGGTCAGCTAATGATAAATTTCCTTTATTAGCAAAACCTGATAGATCCTATAATAATATTTCATTTCATGAAACTTTTGGCAAGTTGGCTTTTACCGTTAGGGGGCTTGCTGCTGGTTTGCGAGATATAGGCGCTACGCTTTAGTCCACATACTGCTTTTTTGGCTATACAAGGTCTAGAAACATTAGGGGCAAGATTAGACAAGCATATCAAAAATGCTGAAAAAGTAGCAAAATTTTTAAATGCTCATCCCAAGATTAGAAAAGTTAATTATGCTGGTCTTGTTAATTTTCCATATAATCTTTTGGCTAATAAATATTTTCCAAAAGGTGTTGCGGGATTACTAACCATAGAGTTAAATGAAGGATTTGAGGCTGGTAAGAATTTGGTCGAGCAAACAAAGTTATTCACACACTGTGCTAATATCGGCGATGCTAGAAGTTTGATTATACATCCGGCTTCAACCACACATTCACAGTTAACAGAGCAAGAGCGCATACAATCAGGAGTATCTGATGGTTTGATAAGATTATCAATAGGGCTAGAAGATGCTAATGATCTAATCGAGGATTTAAAGCAGGCTTTGGATTATTCGGAGGTGCAGTATGACGATCAATGCAAAAAAGTCATTTGAGTTTTTTAGAGATTTACAGCTTAGTTATCAAACTGAGATTAGTATCAAAAATAACTCTAGTATCAAAAGATTAAAAGTAGCTATTGTAAATTTGATGCCAACTGTCAAAGAAACTGAAAAGCACTGGGCAGATGTGCTTTCTCATAATAATTCTACAATTGTTGAGTTAGTGTTTTTTCATTCACTAGTACGTCCTAGTACCAGAGTTAGCGCGAGTTACTTGCAAGAAAATTATGCTAATTGGCAGGATTATGATTTTGCTGATTTAGATGGAATTATTATCACAGGAGCCCCAGTTGAGTTATTAGAGTTTGAGAACGTTGATTTCTGTCCAGAAGTTTGTGAGATAATTTCAAAAAGCCTTGAGTATAAATCATCTGTGATGTTAGTTTGCTGGGCTGCTCAGGCTGGTCTAAATTATCTATATGGTATAAACAAACAATGTCTAGAAAATAAGTTATTTGATGTATATGAACATAAGCCTATTAAGCATGACCATCCATTGCTAAAAGGTGTAGATGGTGAGCTTAAAGCTTGTATATCTCGACAAACCAAAATTACAGATCAGAAAGTATTGGAGTATACAGATGTTATCCTAGCATCTGCAATAGATGGCTTAGATTGTTTAGCTGATAAAACACATAATATTATCTATATGTTTAATCGCCTGGAATATACTCAAGATACCCTAGAAGTTGAATATTTAAGAGATAAAGCAACTACCAATAATATAGATAAGCCATATAACTACTATGACAGCCAAAATAATATTAATTATTCATGGCAAAATGATAGAAAGACTTTTTATTCTAATTGGTTGGATATTATTAAAGATATTAAGTAGCAGAATTATAAATCCCAAGCTTTTATTATATCCTCTTCAGTGATTTTCTTTTGATTGAGATTTTCAAAGTAGATCATATATTGTTTAATCAGCTGGTTAATATACATATCTTCACCAGAGATATAGAAAATATCATTTTTATTACAATACTCGAGTAGATAATTTTTCTTATTATCCTTTTCAGGCATAGCGTGACAAAATACAATTTTTGCATTTTTAACTAAGTCTATAAATTGGGTATTTTGCTCTAGCTCCGGTGATGATGATATTGGTGTGGCATCAACTACTAGATCATACGGTCCTTCAAAATGAGGGATGTTTTCTATACCTAGTTCTTTTCATTTTTGAACTACTTTCTCAGCACTTCTACCAACTATAGTTACTTTGATACCTAAGTCTTGTAGGACTTTAAAAGCAACACCTGAAACACCACCGTTACCGTAGATTACTGCGGTTTTGATAATTTTGTTTGATGTTTTGATACCTTTTTTAAGAGCTATTTGTAAGCCATGACAATCTGTATTATAGCCATAAAGTTTACCATCTTTATTGATGATTGTATTAACAGCTAAAGTCTCTTTAGCTAGTGGTTCTATGTAATCTAAAAATGGTATTACTTTTGATTTTAGACCATTGTGGGCTGTTACAGTACCACCATTGACAAAGGGTGCTTTAATAGCATCTGTATATGTCTTGGCAGTTATATCTCCAGAAAATGTAAAGTAACAAAGGTTTAAGCCTAGCTTCTGTATAGCAGTATTATGTCTTGATATAGATGAGTTACTACCAGAAGTAGAAAATAAAAACTTAGTCTCAGTACTAAGAGGAGCTTTAAAAGTATCTGACATCTTGTTTCCTTAGCTATGAATAATTAACATTGAGTATGCTCTAAGTGGAGGGAGCTTACCTTTAGTTGTTTTTTCGATAGTCTCCGTGCCAGCTCTTTCATGATTTGCAATGATATGCCATTCATTAGTTTCTGTAGTAGGAACAATATCATTGATATCATAGTTATCTATAGCTGTTGCATTATACACTACAACTATATTTTTCCACATATCACCGTTAGCATTATCCTTAAGATGAGATACGATAACACCAGAATGAAGATCATGATATGCTGCTGAAACAATTAGATGTTTACTAATATCTTCTGGAGAAGTCATTCTAAAAGCAGGGTGCTCTTTTCTTATTTTTATAAGTCCTTTTACATAATCAAAAAAAGGCTTATATTGTAGTTTGTCTTGCCAGTGAAAAGCATTGATATCATCATTACTTTTATAACTGTTATGATCGCCTTGCTTTGTTCTAAGAAATTCACAACCTCCATGTAAGAATGGTACACCTTGAGATGTCAGTACTATTCCAAGAGCTAAACTATTTTGGCGAACTCTACGGCTGTCAAAAATATTCTCTTGGATGTTTTGTCTATAGTTACCAGCTTGTATATTTCTATTTAAACTCTTCTCTATTTGATCCCAAAGTATATAGTTATCATGAGCATCAACATAGTTGATAGTTTCTTTAGGGTTAGCAGTTAGATCATGTATAGATCCTTTTAATCCTTCCATAACTTTACCGATATTAGCTGGATTATGAGCATCACCGTTAACATAACCATTACCTGGACTATTATTGCCTCGAATAGCATCTCTAAAGGCATCGTTAAATACAGAGAAATCTTGATTTCTTTGTGTGCCTCTATATGTACCATTTCTAAGAGGGGAATCACCAGCTTTCCATGGCTCACCATAGACTATAATGCCTGGATCTATTTGTTTTACTTCTTCGGTAATTTCTTTGATAGTATCAAGATCAATCAACTCCATTAAGTCAAATCTTAGGCCATTGATTTTATAGTTTTTGACCCAGTGTAGAACAGAGTCTTTAATAAACTTACGCACCATTGGCTTTTCGGTATCAAGTTCATTACCGCATCCAGAACCATTAGTAAAATGACCTGAGCTATCTGTTCTGAAATAGTATTTTGGAACGATACTGTCAAAGTTCGATGTATCAGTCATATGGTTATAAACCATGTCCATAATTACACCAATACCCTTATTATGGAATCCTGCAATCATCTCTCTAGCACCTTTGATTCTTTGAGTTGGATCAAAGGGGTTGATAGAGTAACTTCCATCCGGAGCATTGTAATTTTGTGGATCATATCCCCAGTTTCTATTATCTTTGATATTAGCATTTGACTCATCAACTGATGAGAAATCAAATATTGGTAATAGATGCACATGGGTAACACCAAGTTCATGAAGACTATCTATACCTGCTGAAACAGATAGTTCACCATTTGAGCTGGATATCTCAGACTCTTCATATATTGTGCCTAAGAATTTGCCACGAATATTATCTGGGATATTACTGTCAGGACTGATTGTAAAATCTCTAACATGTAGTTCGTATATAATAGTATCTTGAGGATTCTTAGGTGTATGGAAGTAGCTATTTCTCCAGCTTTCGGGAGCAAAATCTTCGGAGTTAAGGTCTAGTATAAAGCCCTTTCTACCATTAGCACCAAGTCCAACTGCATAAGGATCGATAGCATAAGTTATTTTTGTATATTTATTACCACGATAGTCTATATCATCAAAATAAAATCTATATAAATAGAACTTGTTCTCACAGAATTCCCTAGCAGTGCTAACACTATGCGTGCCATATTCTGGTTCAGATACTAGATTAAATGCATCATCAGGCATCTCATGCTTATCATTATCATCTTCATGATATATCAAAAGCTCAACGTGCTTTGCTGTCGGAGCCCATATTCTAAAAGATACAATATCATTAGAGAATGTCACTCCCATATCATCATTTGGATAGTAATATTTATCCAAGAAGTTTCCGATACACACCTTCGTTGGCATAAAGGTATTATTTGCACGTATTTCTATCAAGTCACTAGGATTTAAATTTGTAGGCAAATTAGTAAATATAACTTTTTTAGATTTATATTTGATAATACTTGCTGCATGGGTTACTTTTTTTGAGTTGATCCATAGTTCAAATATAGTGCCGACAAGAGGTGTATCAGATAGGTATGCTTCAATCTTATTAGGTTCATCTAATACGGCGTAATTTACTCTAGCGTTAGTTCGGTTAATAACATCATTTAGTGATGTATAGATGTCATAATCACCATAAACTATATAAAAATTATCATGCTCTTCATTTGTTCTGAATGATCCTGTTTGTTCAGCCCAATCATTTTGCCAATACATATTCCATGTTCTTTTACGGGCAATAATATTCTTATTTACACAATCAGCATATAAGCCAAAATCACTTTTTTTGGACAATGATTTAGGTCGTGTTTTGCCTTTTTCGTCATATGTCCATAATTCCCAACTAAAATCCTGACCTAGATATTGATCATCCTTTTTGACAAAATGAACAAGTTGCCCCTTTCGAGGTTCTCTAGCTATCCTAAAAACTCTTTCCGCTCTATGATTAGGATTGTTTTTGCTACTGCAGAAAACTTTAACTTCACTAATATCAGTTATTGCTGGATCTATGATTAGTTGATTGTTTTTGATTTCAATAAGTTTTGACTTAGGTTCTACTCGCCATGTAACATCTACAATACTTCTCTTTTTTGTCAATGATTCTGTTATTGCAACTAGGTCTACTTTATAACCTGGTACTATATAGTCTTCAGATGCCTTTATTGAAAGAATCTGAAGGTTTACACACCAATTGAAAGTTAATGGTTCAAAAATACGATTGCTTGCTGATAGTCTTCTTTCATTACCTTCTAAATCAACTAATACAAAAGAATATTGATTTGAACCATTGATAAGACTAGAGATTTTAAGTACATTTTTTGTTAGCCATAGGCTACCATCGTCAGGATCTACTTCCCAGACAAGTTTATATCTATCTTCTTTTTTCCAATGATTGAAATGTCCTATAACATATCCATATGAGAAACCATGCGCATTGATTCTAAATCTAATACTATTTGTATCTGGATCTTGATCGAGCGTATATTTGGCATTGAATTTTTCGAAAATATTATTTTTTTCTATCCATATATTATTTGATGACTGCATATCTACAACTTTAAGTTAAATTAATATGTTTGTGAATAATTTGGTTAAGCCATTATAGCTTTATTTTTTGAGTTTGAGAACAAGGGTGGCCATTGGAGGAACTTTTATTGTAATCCTTTGATCAAAACCATGCGATGATTCAGGAGTTGAAAATATTTCATCGGCAATAAGTTGACCAGAGCCACCAAATTCAAGATCATCAGAGTTAAATGCTTCAATATAAGATCCTGCATCAGGAACACCTATGTGGTAGTCGTAATATGTCATTGGAGTGAAGTTACAGACAAATATTAGCTTTTCTTTACCATCCTTGTTTGATCTAACAAAAGACAAAATACTTTGTTCAGAGTTGTTTGCATCAATCCACTGGAAGCCTTTATGATCATAATCACATTCCCATAGTGCAGTTTCAGCTTTATAGAATTCATTTAGTTTCCTAAAGAAATTTAATGTTTCTCTATGCGTACGATATTCATCAACAACTTGCCATTGTAGTTGTTCATATTCTCGCCATTCGATAAATTGACCAAATTCACTACCCATAAATATAAGTTTTTTACCGGGATGTCCAATCATAAATGACATATATAAGCGAAGTCCTGCATACTTATTCCACAGATCTCCCCACATTTTATTTATCAATGACTTCTTACCATGTACAACTTCATCATGAGATATAGACAAAATAAATTTCTCTGAATAGTGGTATACCATAGAGAAAGTAATTAAGTTGTGATGATATTTGCGATAGACAGGGTCTAATGAAATATAGCGTAGTGTATCGTTCATCCAACCCATGTTCCATTTAAAATCAAATCCTAAACCACCTTGTTCAACAGGTGTGGAGATATTTGGCCAAGATGATGATTCCTCAGCAATTGTGATCACTCCTTTGCTAGTATGTTTTAAGACACCATTTAGTTCTCTTAAGAAAGCAATTCCTTCTAAATTCTCATGTCCACCATGAATGTTAGGTACCCACTGACCATCTTCTCTATCATAGTTTAGATATAAGATATTCGATACTGCATCGACACGAAGTCCATCGATATGAAATTCATTGATCCAGTACATGGCATTTGATATTAAGAAACATTTGACCTCATTTCTACCTAGATCAAAATTATGTGTCCCCCAGCCTTTATTTATAGCTTTTGTAGGCTCTTGGTATTCGTAACATGCACTACCATCAAAGTTGATCAAACCATGCTGATCTTTGCAGAAATGTCCTGGTACCCAATCTAAGATTACACCAATATCATGAGTGTGAAGTTTATCAACTAGATGTTTCAAACCCACTAAATCACCATGACGACTATTAATTGAGTAAAAACCTGTTGGTTGATAACCCCATGAAGCATCTAGTGGATGCTCATGTAGCGGCATAAACTCAACATGCGTGTATCCCATATCCTTGACATATTTGGGTAATACTTCAGCAATTTCCTCATAAGTCATAAACTTATCATCTTTAGTTTTCCATGATGCTAAGTGAAGTTCGTAGATGTTCATTGGGCTATTATAGTAGTCAGCAGTAGCACGCTTTTTTAACCATTTCTCATCATGCCATTTGTATGTTGTTTGTGTACTTATTACAGAGGCAGTATTTGGTCTTAATTCTGAGAAAAAAGCATAAGGGTCACTTTTATATACATAATGATTTGTATCTTTATTTGTGACTACAAATTTATATTTATCACCATCTTTTACATCTGAGATAAATATGCTCCATAGTCCAGCATCGGTGATACGTTTCATATAATTTTTATCTTCAACTTGCCAGTGGTTAAAATCACCAATCACACAAATACTTTTTGCATTTGGAGCCCATGTTGTAAATCTAACACCATCAATTCCATCTTTGGATGCTTTGTGAGCACCCATGAACTCATAAGCATATATGTGCTTACCTTCGTGGAAGAAATGAATATCTTGCTCGCCAATAGTAGAGTGATTATTTTGTTTTGAATTTACGTTTTTCATAAAAGCTCCTAATCAAAAAGTACAGAATCCACGCGGTTTCTAATCTGGGTACTTGCAAGCACCAAAAATCTCTATAATTACAATCTTAATAGTTTATGAGAGCTTAGTAAACTGAATAATTAATATAAAAAATAATTTTAGTAATAATACAGTTATTGGTTATTTTAAATTCATAGATATAGTGATAAGATGAATTGTATAGGCTATTACCTAATTCCAAATTTGGTAAGGGATTGTTGCTTATTTTATTCATTATATGCTAGATTGTATTCTGAAAGTTTTAAATAGTTGAAAGAGAGTTCCAAATATAGTTTATTAGGTTTTGACGAAACTAAAATAAACGATAAGGAACTAAAAAATGCCAAAGCACTTAACTCTTTCAAATAGA
>NZ_WBSX01000004.1 GCF_009823375.1 Francisella noatunensis subsp. noatunensis
CTATCTCAGCATTATAGTCACTATTTATACTAGTGCGATTAAGTTCCTTTTTTATAGCTCTTTCACTATAGCCAATTTTATTGGCTATTTGAGATGTTTGGTATCCTAATTTAAGTAATTCTTCTATACAATATCTATTTGAAAGAGTTAAGTGCTTTGGCATTTTTTAGTTCCTTATCGTTTATTTTAGTTTCGTCAAAACCTAATAAACTATATTTGGAACTCTCTTTCAACTATTTAAAACTTTCAGAATACAATCTAGCTTTAAAAAATATATTGCTAAAGTTGCTACAACACAATAAGCTGCCAGTTTAAACCACAATTTACTTCTAAGAATATATATCTGATGTTTTACAAAGTTTATAAATTTTGACATTATTTAATCTTCCATAATATTTCCTTGATGAAATTTCATTTTCCAATCATTATCTACTTTGATCCAAATAGAACATCTGTGCTGTTTTTGAGAGCTATCTAAATTTATGGTTTTATATGTTACCAATACTATATGCTTATCAAGCTGATCAATCTCAAAGCTATCACTAACTATTTTTATGCCAATTTTAGCTGGTAAAAATATGGAGTCTAAAATATCTTTTTTTGAATAGAAATATCCAGATTTTCCAAACTCTTTAAAGTCATCCGTTAAAATTCTAGACATATATTTATAATCAAAACGAGTTTCATGAGATAGTAAAGACTCTTCCAAACTAAGAAGCTGCTGAGAAAGAAAAATCATAGGACTATTTAATAACAGAAATTCCACCCATATAGTTAATAAGTGCTTCAGGAATCATGATAGATCCATCTTCTTGTTGGTAATTTTCAATAATAGCTAGTAATGTTCTACCAACTGCTAAACCAGAACCATTTAAAGTATGTACCAATTCAGGTTTTTTCATACTTGGGTTTTTGTGTCTAGCTTTCATGCGACGTGCTTGGAAGTCTCCACACCAACTACATGATGATATTTCTCTATAAGTATTTTGAGAAGGTATCCATACCTCTAGATCATAGGTTTTTTTCGCACTAAAACCCATATCTCCCGTACATAGTTTGACTACTCTGTATGGTAGGTTTAGTTTTTGTAGTACTTTTTCTGCATGAGATGTTAATAGCTCTAAAGATTCTTCACCTTTATCAGCTATAGTAATATGTACTAGCTCAACTTTCTCAAACTGATGCTGACGAATTAATCCTTTAGTATCACGTCCATAAGAGCCAGCTTCACTTCTAAAGCATGGTGTGTGTGCTGTGTAGTATCTAGGCAGAGATTCTGTATCTAAGATTTCATCTCTTACTAGATTTGTGATAGGTACTTCTGCTGTTGGTATCAGGCTATATTCAAAGTCACCTTCTAATTTAAATAAATCTTCAGAGAATTTAGGTAACTGACCTGTTCCATACAAACTATCATTATTTACCATATATGGCACATATAATTCTTCATAACCATGCTTTTCTGTATGCATATCTAACATAAATTGTGTCAATGCGCGATGAAGCTTAGCAATTTTACTTTTTAGAACTACAAAGCGGCTACCTGTAATTTTTGCTGCAGCTTTGAAGTCAATCATATTAAGTATTTCACCAATATCTGCATGATCTTTAGCTTGAGCTTCAGGGTGAAATTCACGAGGGGTTCCCCATTTTTTTATCTCGACATTTTCGCTTTCATCCTTACCAACTGGTACATCATCAGCAGGGAGATTTGGCATAGAAAGAAGAGTATTATTTATACAATCTTGCAGATCTTTCAGCTCTTTTTCGATTACTTTTAGTTCATCGTTGATATCATTAACTTTGGCAAAAATATCACTAGCATCTTCACCTTTAGATTTTCTTTTACCTATTTCTTTGGAGATAGTATTACGTTGAGATTGAAGTTCCTGAGTTCTCTCTTGAAGGTCTTTTCTTTTTGCTTCTTGAGCTTTGAATTCTGCTATATCAAACTGATAACCTCTAGTTGCGAGTTTCTCAGCTACTTCTTCTAAATTATCTTTAATATATTTAGCATCAAGCATTTTGTCTGAAATCCTTATTTTTCAAATTTAAATATAGTTTTGCCTGTCATCTCTTGAGGCTGAGCAATATTCATTACATTAAGTATAGTTGGAGCAATATCAGATAACTTACCATGCTCTAGAGCTACTTGAGCTTTTTTATGCCCAACATATACAAATGGTACCAGATTGGTAGTATGAGCAGTATGAGGCTTTTGTGTTTTAGGGTTGACCATCATATCTGCATTACCATGATCTGCGGTAATAAACATATTACCATCATGTTCAAGTATTGCATCTTTCAATCTTGCTAAACATTTATCAAGATATTCAATCGCTTGCATTGCTGCTTCATAGTTGCCAGTATGACCAACCATGTCTGAGTTTGCATAGTTGCAAAATATACAATCATATTTACCATTATTGATAGCATCAATTAGTTTGTCAGTAACTTCCGAAGCTGACATCTCTGGCTGTAGATCATAAGTGGCAACTTTTGGAGAAGGAATTAATATTCTATCTTCACCTTCAAATTGATCCTCCTTACCACCATTAAAAAAGAAAGTTACGTGAGGATACTTTTCAGTTTCAGCTATTCTTAGTTGAGTCTTATGATTTTTCATTAGCACTTCACCAAGAGTGTTCACTGGTTGTTCTGGTGGGAATGCTACATTACATTTAAGTTTTGAATCATACTCTGTGAGAGTCGTGAAGTTTATGTTTAAATGTCTATCTTTCGAGAAATGATCAAAGTTCTCATCCGTGAAAGCATGAGATATTTCTCTAGCTCTATCAGCTCTAAAATTCATAAAAATAACACTATCATTATCTTCAACTTTTATCAGTTTTCCATCTTTTTGGATACAGGTTGGAATGACAAATTCATCAGATTGATCACGAGCATATGACTCTTCTAGAGCTTCTAATGCCGAATTACAAACAAACTCAGCATCAGCATTTACTATAGCATTGTATGCTTTTTTAACTCTATCCCAACGATTATCTCTATCCATTGCATAGTATCTACCACTAACACAAGCAATATAGCCAAGATTAAGTTTTTGTAGCAGATCATCTGTTTTTTTGATTGAGCTTTCAGCTGAGCGTGGAGGAGTATCTCTACCATCTAAGAAAGCATGTAGATATACTCTTTTGACACCTTTTTGTTTAGCAATTTTTATCATTTCAAAAATATGTTCTTCGTGAGAGTGAACTCCTCCAGGAGAGAGTAGACCCATTAAGTGAAGATTTGAGTCTTTTTGAATAACATTATCAATAGCATCACAGATGGCTTTGTTATTACCAAAAGTTTTTTCTTCGATCGCTTTATCAATTTTTGTAAGCTCTTGATAGACCACTCTACCACAACCAATATTTACATGTCCGACCTCAGAGTTTCCCATTTGACCTCTAGGCAAACCAACTTCTAAGCTAGATGCGCTAATTAATGTTCTAGGAAAGTCTTGCCAGATGCTATCCCAAGTAGGAGTGTTTGCATTTTTGATAGCATTAAAGTAATCACTTTCGCTATAGCCCCAACCATCTAAGATTACTAAAAGAGTAGTTTTTTTCATATTTATCCTCAAAAACTTTCAACTTTTGAAATTATTTTTAAATACGAGCGTCATTATAACTTTATATTTGTACTTTGTCTGCTTTGATACAAAAAAATGAAATGTTTTTATCTTCTATGTATTTTTCTAATATTATTTATGTGAAGTTAATTTTCTTATATAATTTAAGAGAATCTTGTCTGTTTTTTATTAACTAGGGTCATTTTTTATATATGAAAACAAGTAAACTGCCAGTCTTAAATAAGACAAATGCTCTAAATGCTTTGATTAATGCTTTTGCTGAGGAGCTAAGAGGAAAAGGATTTGAAGGTGATATACATTCTGACTATGCTTCGAGAATATCGTCATCAATGGATAATAGTGTATATTTTGTTGTTCCTGAGCTTGTTGTTTTTCCATGTAATAAAAATGATGTAAATAGAATCTTTGCATTAGCAAGCAAAAAAGAATATCAAGAGCTTAAATTCTCACCTCGTGGCGGTGGCACAGGTACATCTGGACATTCATTGTGTGCTGGTGTTATTGTTGATACCAGTCGATACATGAATAATATTCTAGAGGTGGATTTTGATAATGAATATGTCAAAGTAGAGCCAGGTGTTGTACTTGATCAGTTAAATGATACATTAGCCGACTCAGAATATTTCTTTGCACCGAACTTATCACCAAGTAATAGAGCAACTTTGGGTGGTATGGTAAATACTGATGCATGTGGTAAAGGTTCTAGAATATATGGGCGTACAAGTGCTCATCTCTTAGAATTAGAGTGTACTCTAGTAAATGGGCAGAAATTATCTACTAAAAAAATTAAGTTAAGTGATCTTAATGAAAATAAGTTAAATGATATTGAGAAAAATATATACTCAACAGTTGTTGAGCAAATTATAGATAAGTATGAGCTAATCGAGGAGAAGTTTCCTAAATTAAGCCGCTATTTGACGGGATATAATCTAGCTAAAACTTATAATAAAAAAGATAATACGGTCAATCTAAGTTATTTAATATCTGGTTCTGAAGGAACATTAGCTTTTGTTACTGAGCTGAAACTTAAACTAACTAAAAAACCTAAATTTAAAGCACTGTTTGCAATTTCATATAGTAGTTTTGATGACGCATTGAGAGCTGCTAGAGATTTATTATCATCTAACCCATCTGCTATAGAGACTATAGATAATAATATTATTGAGATTGCAAAGGGTGATGAGGTTTATCACAAAATAAAGTATATGCTTGAAAAGGGTAGTAACTCTACAAATGTAGCAGCTGTAAATTTAGTTGAATTTATTGCTGATAGTCAACATGAGTTAGATAATATGACTTCGCGTCTAGAAAGAAAACTGTTAGAAAAGCAAGCAGTGTTTCATTTCACAGAAAGTCAAACAGATATGGATAGTCTTTGGGAGTTGAGAAAAAAAGGTGTAGGTCTACTTGGTGCTATGAAAGGAGATCGTAAACCAATACCTTTTATTGAAGATACGACAGTGGCTCCTGAAAAATTAGCAGACTATATCAAAGAGTTAACAGTATTACTAGATTCTTATGGTGTTAAATACGGAATGTTTGGTCATGTTGATGTAGGCTGTCTGCATGTAAGACCAGCGCTAGATATGTCTTCTGCTGAAGATTCTCAAAAAGTCAAACAAATTACCCAAAAAGTTAGTGATCTTGTTAAGAAGTATGGTGGAGTCTTATGTGGTGAGCATGGTCATGGCTATAGAAGTGAGTATATCAAAGAGTACTTTGGTCAAGAGCTGTATGATTCATTAGGACATATCAAAAAAGTATTTGATCCACATAATCAACTTAATCCTGGTAAGATTACTGTTCCAACAGGTAGTAAAGATAAGCTTGTAAAAGTAGATGGGCCATTCAGAGGCTATTCAGATGAGCAAGTGCCTAAAGAGATGCGCGAACAATTCTCTGGAGCATATAACTGCAATGGTAATTCACAATGCCTAAACTATAATTTAGATACTGTAATATGTCCATCAGCCAAAGCTAGTAGAAACTGGTTATACTCACCAAAAGGTAGGTCAGCAGTATTACGTGAGTGGCTTAATCAGCTCTCAGCAGCAGGGTATTCAACAAAAGATAAAGTTTATAACACTGGTTTTGATAAGTTAGAAGAATATCCAGATGATTTCTCACATCAAGTATATGACTCACTAGATAAGTGTTTAGGGTGTAAGGCTTGTGTATCTGGATGTCCAATAAAAGTTGATATTCCTACGATGAAATCACAATTTTTATATCACTATCATTCTAAATATAAACGTCCTGGCTTGGATTATTTTGTTAAATTTAGTGAATCATTGCTGAGTATCAATTTATATATGCCAAAAATATATAATGATATTTTTAATACTCAATTTGTTAGGGCTGGGTTGACTAACTTGGTTGGTTTTGCGGATACTCGAATTATTAGTTCATTAAATCTAAGATCAGAGCTTAAAAAAAGAGGTGCTCCAGAGTTTAATCTCGAAGAGATGAGAAGTCTGTCTACAGAGCAAAAGAAAAAAACTGTTTGTATAGTTCAAGATATATTTACATCTTTATATGATACTCATTTAGTTTTGACATTATATGACTTTTTAACGGCTTTAGACTTTAGGGTTTATTTTGCTCCATTTAAAGTAAATGGTAAGCCATCACATGTCAAAGGTTTCCTTAAGTACTTTAAAAAGCAAGCTATCAAAGCTACTAAGCTATACAACCAAATAGCAGAAACAAAAGTCGAAATGATTGGTGTCGATCCTGCAATGACTCTTGTTTATAGAGATGAGTACAAAAAGATCTGTGGTGATAAGGTAAGATTCAAAGTTAAACTAATACAAGAGTGGTTAACAACAAAACTTGATACTTTACCGACCATGCGCAAAATGCTAGATAAAGAGTTTAATTTATTTAATCACTGTACAGAAAAATCATTATCTGCTGTTTCGATAGAGCAATGGCAAAAAATATTTAAGCATTTTGGGGTAGAAACTAAAATTGCTAAAGTTGGTTGTTGTGGTATGTCTGGTAGCTTTGGTCATGAGACTAAGCATATCGATACATCAAAGCATATTTATAATTTGAGCTGGAAAGACAAAATTAAAGAAAGTGGAATTAGGTCTGTAATCGCAACAGGATTTTCATGTAGATGTCAAGTAAAGCGTATGGAAGGCCATACAATCAAACACCCTATAGAAATTTTGGAATTAAATAGAAAAAAACAGCATAAAGTGTTGACACAAAAAATCTAGTCAGTATAATAAACAGCATCTTTTGGGTAGTTAGCTCAGTCGGTAGAGCAGTTGGCTTTTAACCAATTGGTCACAGGTTCGAATCCTGTACTACCCACCATTAAATTAATCATTTCAATACAAAATTAAAGAGATTTTATTTTGTAATTATGGGTAGTTAGCTCAGTCGGTAGAGCAGTTGGCTTTTAACCAATTGGTCACAGGTTCGAATCCTGTACTACCCACCATATTTATTTTTATAAAAGCATGATCGTTATACATAAACTTATGTTTATTCTGTTAATTTTGCTTGTTGATAATAATTTTTTTAGAAAGAAAACATATATGGAAGAAGTTCTTTAATATTTGTTTCTTTTATATCTGTTTTTCTGATATTTGATAATATGATTGGACATTCAAGATCCAAAAGTTCTGACATAACTTGTCGGCAAGCACCACATGGCGAAACTCCTTCTGAAGTGTCTGCAACTACCGCAAGTTTTTTGATATCTTCTTTACGATAACCTTGGGCGTAAGCGTAGAATAATACTGTTCTTTCAGCACAGTTGCATAGTCCATAAGAAGCATTTTCTACATTAGCACCTTTTAAAATAGAGCCATCTTTCATTAATAGTGCAGCACCAACATTAAACTTAGAATATGGAGTATAAGCATTCTCAGCTGCTTGTATAGCTGCATCAATTAGTTTGTTGTTAATATCATTGCTCATTAGTATTTATTTTTCCTTAGTTTTCGAAATTATTTTCAATCGAGTGTTTTATAATTGACATTATATTCTGCATACCTTCATCATATCTGCTTTTATTGACTGATTCTGAGGTTGTTCTCTTTGCTAGAACTGTACATACAGCTGGCTTGCAAGCCAAAAGTAGCACATACTGTAAGCAAAGCAGAAGACTCCATTTCTAGATTAAGAACATTTAATTTTCTCCATTCATCTAGAGATTTTCTAAAATGTTTTCTTACATAACCGCTATAGCTATCTCTTCTTTCTTGGCCCGGATAAAAAGTATCTGAAGATCCCGTTATTCCACAATGAATATCTATATTTAATGATCTTGCCGAGTTGTATAAAGAACTATTTAGCTTAAAGTCAGCAACCGCAGGATACTCTGTTGGAGCATAATGATATGATGTGCCATCTAAACGAACAGATGCAGTGGTTAATATCAAATCACCAAAATCAATATTTTCTTGAATAGCGCCGCATGTTCCCACACGTATTAGTCTTTTGATTCCTATCATAGCTAGCTCTTCAATACATATTGCAGTTGAAGGACCACCCACCAGTTGATATCACAATAGCATTTCTGTCAGCTATTTTGGCCAAATAAGATGTATATTCTCTATTAGTAGCAAGAAACTTAGCATTTTTATCTAACATTTTTGCTAAAGGCTCAGACTTTTTAGGATCTCCAGGAAGAATTGCGATTTCTGCACTATCTATCATCTCTTCACTTAACCCTATATGATAAAGCACTTCATCTTTTTCTACGCGTTTATTAGCTATATTTATATTACTCATAACTTTAAATATTCAGATTTACTCATATTAAACATTCTACTCTTAATAATTTTAAATAGAATATATTAAGCAATTTTTTTATAATACTTCAAAAAATAAATTTATAAGTATTATGAAGCAGCAGTATGCAGACTTTGCAACTATTGAGAATTTTTTGTTATGTGAAACACCTGAACAATGGATACAGAAAACATTAGCTAATATAGAATTAATGCTAATAGATCATGCTCACTGTGAGATGAAAGCAGCATCTTCAGCTATGACATACATATATAGTCATTCAGATAAATATGAACTAGTAACAAGAATGTCTAAGATCGCTAGAGAAGAACTAGTACACTTTGAACAAGTGATGTGTATTATGAAAAAGCGGGACATACAATACAAAGCTATATCAGCATCTAGATATGCTAGTCAATTAATCAAAGCCGCTAGGACAGATAAAGAAGGGCGCTTTATCGATGCTTTGATTATTGGAGCATATATAGAAGCTCGTTCTTGTGAAAGATTTGCAAAAGTTGCTCCATATTTAGATTCTGAGCTACAGAAGTTTTATAATGGATTATTGGAGTCAGAAAAAAGACATTTTACGATATATCTACATTTTGCAGAAAAATATTCTTCTACAGATATTGGCAAAGATATCAAAAGAATAGGTGAAATAGAAAAGAATCTTATATTATCTTCAGATTCAGAGTTTAGATTTCATAGTGGTATTTAGTTATATAGCTGAAATCATCTAAAAGTAGTAGGTTATATAGTTTAGATTAGAAATTTATTATTAGATAGTGGGTAATTTCCATTTATATACTATCGACATGACTCTTATAGTTAATCCAAATCCAATAATTATTGCAGCACTAATATATAAATTCACACCCAAATATATAAAGATAATGTTCATACCTCCAACGACCGCTGCTACAGATGCGTATAGTTCCGCTTTAAAGGCAACAGGGATATCATTACAGATCATATCTCTCATAATACCACCAGCTACACCATTAATTATAGCAATAACAATTCCAACTATAAAAACACTAAAGAACTTCATATGAAATACTTCTGTACAAATTTGGTACCCTATACTACTACCTATATATGCAAATGCAATAAGACCAATTGAGTCTAAGATCAAAAATATTTTATAAAACTTATTGATATACTTTTGTGTAAAAATAGCAATAATAGAGAAACATAAACATATCACAATATAGTGAGGATGAAGCATTATGGTTACTGGTAGATTACCTAGTAGCAAATCTCTAACTACACCACCACCTAGAGCCGTTGTTAATGCGATTGCAACTACTCCAAAAGCATCCATGTTTCTTCGAGATGATGAGATTACTCCGGTCATGCTTTCAGCAATTATGCCTATTAGGAACATGATAGTAAAAATAAAAGGGCCTGATATTCCAACGTGGTACATAATTATTTCCAAAAGCTAGAGTTGGCTATATTTTAGAGATTATTTTTAGAATTTAAATCATTTTTTATTATTAGTTTTGCAGAAATATTTGAAGTTGTTTTTTCTTTTAATATATCGAAACCATCAAGGTTATATTCAGCAGTTTTTTCAGTTTCTACATATACTAATGTTTCATTAGGAATATTTTGATTTTTTAATATCGACTCTAAAGCTTTGGGAATAATATTTTTATTAAATGGAGGGTCTAAAAATATAATTAGCCTAGAATTGTTAGAGTTAAAATTTGCAAGGGCTTTTATACTATCGGTTTTATATATTTGATAATTCTGTATTTCTAATGTATTAATGTTTTCTTTGATTTGCTGCAAAGCTTTAAAATTAAGTTCATAAAATATAGCTTGTGAAGCGCCTCTTGATATGCTTTCTATACCTAGGCTACCACTGCCAGCAAAAGCATCTATGCAAATGCTATCATGTATATATGGAGCTAACCAATTAAAGATAGTTTCTTTAAGCTGATCAGAAGTTGGACGTAAGCCATTCACATTGGGGAATTTTAGTCTTCGATTTTTGTATTTTCCAGATATTATACGAATAGTATTTGTCTTCACTTATTCGATATCTCCAACCATTACAGTGATTATGTTATTTTCTTGTATAGATTGGTAAGCATTGTGAATTTGTGTAGCAGTAACATTATTAATATGCTCAACATAGGTATCAAAAAAATCTAAAGGCAGATTTTTATTTGCAATTGAAAATAACATATTTAATTTAGAACTATTTTTTACACAGCTTAGTAAATGTGTTCCTTCAATATGCTTTTTAGAGTTTGTTAGAGTTTGTTCATCTATAGTAGAATTGATGAAACTACTGTAGACACTATTTATAGTTTCTAAAGCAAGATTTGGATTACTTGTTTGAGCAGATATCACAAAGCTACCATAATCAGGATTAATGTTAGCAGTGCTTGAGATATTATAAACTAATCCAAGCTCTTCACGAACTTTATTGAAAAGCAGAGAGTTTAAACCGCCACCACCAAGTATTTCATTTCCTAGTTTTAGTGGAAAATATAATGGATCATTAATATCAAGTAACAATTGATGACCTGTCAGTATAGCAGTTTGTTTACTTGAGAACTTATTTTTAATTATTTGAGAGTTGTTTTTTTGTTGAGCAAATTTTTGCGTATTTTTTTTACCTTTTGGTAAAAAACTAACTAGGCTCTGAGAAATATCTTCAGCCTGTATTTTATCAATAGCACCAACTATACATATATTGGCATTGTTTGCACAAATATTTTCACTAAAGAAATCTTCAATATCTTTTTTTGATATTTTTTTAATAGTTTCTTTGTAGCCAATTGTTGGCTTGCTATAAGGATTATTTGCAAAAATATGCTTTGAAAACTCAAGTGAAGCTAGGTAGTTAGGCTGTTGATATAAATAATCAATATGAGTAAGAGTCTGAATCTTTTCTCTTTCTAATATATCAGCATCAAAGTCAGGAATTGTGAAAATTTCTTGTAGTATATTAATAGTGTTATTAATAATATTACGGTCATTTAAAAGACGAATTTTTATATTAAAAAACTCTTTAGTAGTTTCTGAGTGTATAGATATTCCATTATCTGTTATTTTATTTATAAGTTCTTGTTCACTAGATTTTTGAGTTTTTGTAGCGAACATTCCTACTGCTAAATCAGCCAAGCCATTTAGATTGCTATCAAATGCTGACCCAGCTCTAAAGTTAAGCTGAATATCAACCATTGGTAGACTAGGAGATTCTTGGAAATATACTGTTGTATTATCTATATCAAATTTATGGATCATAGTTTCTAATCCTTTAATAAGTGAAGAGATGTAAGGTTGTTTTTGTCAAAATATCTATTAAGTACGCGATTAACGTCGTTAATTGAGACATCATAGAGTTTCTCAAGATATTTATAGTAGTCAACATCTAGATTTATACTAGCAAGAGAGCCTATCAAATTTGCTTGAGTTTCAAGTGAATCCATAGCAAACACTTTATCAGCTTTTATGGTTACTTTTGCTCTATTTAGTTGCTCTTGAGTTACGCCATCATTTTTGAGTTTATTAATACAGTTTTCTATTTTATCCTGAATCTTATCTAAGTTTTGATCATGGTTTGCTATGGCTGTGATCGTAAAAATATCTTCACCTTTTGTAAAAGGCGAGTATTCACTATCTATATGACAACAAAGATTTTCATCTCTGACTAATTGCTGTTGTAATATTGATGCATCAGCACTACCAATAATAGTATTTAGGATCATTAAAGCAAAAGGATCATTATCATGATAATCAGTTGTTAGCGAGGGTGTTATGTATCCTAATATCGCAGCATCTGTATCATTTGGTGATTTTTGTACTTTTGAATGTCTATAGCCAATATTTATTAAGCTTTGCTCTTTTTCTATATTAATCAATTTAGATTTTGGAATACCACCAAAGTAATCTTTTATCATGGGTATAGCAGATGATTTATCAATATCACCTACAAGAACAATACTAGCATTGTTTGGAGCATAGTTTTGTTGATACCATTTTTTTAGATCATTAAGCGTGTAATTTTCAATATCTTCACGCCAGCCAATTATTGGAGTATGTCGAGAGTTATTTTGATATGCAAGTTTCATAAATTGTTCAAAAGCATAACTAAATGCTTTGTCATCTACGCGTAGATTTCTTTCTTCAAGTACAACCTTTCTCTCTGGAATAAATTCATTTTCATCAAATATTAAGTTTGACATTCTTGATGATTCAATAGATAGGCTTAGTTCTAGATTTTTTTTATGCCAAAACTGATAATAAGCAGTATAGTCAAACCCTGTGAATGCATTTTGCACACCACCATTATTTTCAACTATACTGTTTAGCTCATCTTTAGTATATTTATCAGTACCTTTGAACATCATGTGTTCAAGCATATGAGATATGCCGGTTAGTTTAGTAGGTTCGTATGTTGATCCTACCTTATACCAAATTTGAGCGAGAGCAACAGGTGCTCTAGAGTCTTTTTTTATATATATATTAAGACCATTATCAAGGGAGTATTTATTGATGTTCATATAAGTTTCTTATGTTTCTTTAGATTTTATAAATATATAAATTAGTAATATCAATGCAATAACCGTAGGACCTGCGGCACCAAGTATAGTTGGTAGGTGTAGAATTAATGCAATTGGACCAAATATTTGGTTAATAATAAAAAATGCAAAACCAAAAAATGCACCTAAGAGTAGTTTAAGTATCAGTGTCGATGATCTTGTTGATCCGATACTTAATGGTACAGAAAGTAGTATTAATACCATTAGTGCTAATGGTTGGAAAATCTCTTGCCAAAATTTTAGTGATATTGAATCTTTGGCTTGGCTATTAGATAACATATATCTAGTCAACTGAGTGAAATTTAGATAATCATTATCGTTGATAGTGATAACTTTAGCTACAGATATTGGTATGGGGTTAGACCAGATAGCTTTATAAACATCTTCCTTAACACTAATATGTTTAGCGTATTTGTTAGGAAATGTAACAAAACTGACATCAAATACATTCGCTGTAGCATCGTTTACATACTCAGCCTTTTCAGCATATCTAACTTCCTGCACTTGGTTATCTTTAGTTATAAACTTTCTTATGCCGTATGCTTTTCCTTCATTTGGATCGATATTTGATATATTCATGAAGCCATCAGGAGTTTTTAGCCATAAATCATGAGTGTTATATGCCACAGTATTTGAATCAGCAAGTTTTTGTAAAACTGGGGCAATATACCCACCAAAAACCATAGTGACTATAGAACCTATAATGCCAACTAATACAACTCCCTTTGCGATTTGAGCTGTAGAGCGACCAAAAGATCTCAATACTATAATCTCGGAGTTGTTAGCAAGTAAGCTAAGTCCCATTAGAGCACCAACCATAGCGCAAGCTGGAAGTAGTGTGTATAAAATTCCTGGTAATTGGTATATGGTTATTATAATAAGTTCTATATTGCTTGCGCCTGTATCATTGTTACTTACCTGTGCTAGATAAGTAAAAATAAAAAACAAGATACAGAAAATTAAACTTACAATAAGAAAGCTACTAAATACTGTTTTGAATATGTAGCGATCAATACGGTTTAAAAACATTTATTTTTCCTTCTTAGAAGATCCATTATCTTTTTTGATTGTTCTAATAGCATAAATTATAAAAAAGATATGAGGAAGCCAAAGTCCTATCCAAACTGGTAATTTACCGCCAGTCATTAGTGTGTTCACAAACATGTTGCTACACAAATACACTGCTAGAACAACAACAGAGGGGAGTAGTTTAGCATATTTGTTCTGTCTTGGTCTTAGTCGACAAAGTGCAAGTGCTAGTAGTGATGCTACTATGACAGAAATCGAGTTGTTAATACGCCCAAAGAACTCTCCGCGAGAGACTGTACCATCATCTTTGTCAGTAAAGTTTTCTATAAGGGTGTGCATATATAGTCTATCAACTTTATCATGATTATAATCACGATCAGAAGTGTCAAAAATAGTATAGATAGCATTTTTAGCCGTGTCATAAGTGTGTTCGTATGTTTTGGGTTCTTTTGTGTATATGTGAGCATCATGGAAGTCTACATATGCAGCGCCCTTATCTGTTATAACTTCTGCGATAGGTGCAGTTACTACTTTGTACTCATCACTATTATCTGTAGCCATATACAAAAATACATCTTTAAGAGTATTTCCTGATTTACTTTTTATATATATGACTTTTCCGTCAGTAGTTTTAATTATTTTGTCATCGGTTATTGAGGACAAAAGAGCTTTTGCTGTTAGTGAAGCTTGATAAATATCTTGAGTTTGTTTGGATAAGGGGTTAATATACATTACGGTTAAAAATGTAATGATTGTCAGAGCATACACCGGTTTCATGGTATTTTTGACTATTTGCATCCATGTGACTCCACCTGCTAGAGTCACAAACATCTCATTATTCGCAAAGTACTTACCAAAACAAATCACAATAGCTAGAAATATTGCGATAGGGGCTACTAGACTTACGTTCCCAGGTATTGTCAGTATCACAAACTTTATAATTGAGTCAATACCTAAACCTTGCGAGTATGCTTGTTGAAAAAGTCTAATAAGTAAGTTAGCCGATACAATAGATATTATGAATAATGTAATCGATGTAAAGGTGTTAACTATGTCTTTATTGTAATATTTTTCAAGAATCAATGTATGTCACTATGTATATATAATAATTATGCTGTCTGCAATTCTATATTTTTTATAAGCAAAAGTCAGTAGATAAGAATAACTAGTTTTTAATTTTAATGCGATAAATATTCTTTTTTGATATTATGTTTATAAAATTGTGTTACAAATAATATAGGATATCTAATGAAAATTGTTGTAAATAATCAGTCGACGTTGTCTGCTGAAGTATTAATCGTTGCTCAAGAAAATCTTAAAAAATTAGTTGCTGAAACAAAGTGCACAAATTCCAAATCTTTATTGGATAAAAAAGTTTTTAAAGCTGAGTCTGGTGAGGTTCTTCCTTTGCTACATGGTGATAAGGTTGTGATTCTTTTAGGTCTTGGTCTTAGACAAGATTTTATAGCATCAGAATACGATAAGATTATTGCTAAAGCAGCTGAGCAGCTTAAAAAACTCAATATAAAAGAAGTTTCTGTAAATATCGATTATATATTTGATAATGCTAACGTGAAGCAATTTGCATTAGACACTGTTAGAGCATTTATCTCTGAAACTTATGTTTTCGATCAGCTAAAATCTAAAAAAGAAAATTTCTCATTAGAAGCGATTGAGTTGGTGTATTCAGGCAATCAAGATCTTGAAGATGCTGCTAAGATTGGTTCAGCGATTGCATGTGGTCAAAATTATGCTAAAGATTTACAAAACCTCCCTGCTAATATCTGTAATACTGACTATATGTTAAATGAGGCGAGAGATTTAACATCTAAATACGAAACATTTAATCTTAACTATCTAGATCAAGATGCAATGGCAGAGCTTGGTATGGGTTGTGCTCTAGCTGTAGGTCGTGGATCTGATATGTCTAATTATACTGTTTGTATGGAGTATAATGGTGGAGATGAAGATGAAGCACCGATAGTACTGGTTGGTAAAGGTTTAGTCTTTGATAATGGCGGTATTTGTATTAAACCAGCAGCTGGGATGGACTCTATGAAAATGGATATGGGTGGTGCTGCAGCTGTTATGGGTACAATGAAAGCTTTAGCAATGCTAAACCTTCCTATAAATGTAGTTGGAGTTATGGGATTAGCAGAAAATGCTGTAGATGCTAGGTCTTATAGACCTGGTGATGTACTTAAGAGTATGAAGGGTATAACAGTAGAAGTAAGCAACACAGATGCAGAAGGCCGTTTGGTGCTTTGTGATACATTAACTTATATCGGTAAATATAATCCAAAAGCAGTTATCAATATGGCAACTCTAACTGGTGCTATGATTATATCTTTAGGTGATGCTTTTTCTGGATTGTTTGCAAATAGTGATAAGTTAGCTAATAGTCTTCAGCAAGCAGCTGATGCTTCTAATGATTTGGTGTGGAGATTACCTTTGCATAAACCATACCTTAAGAAATTAGAAAGTAAAGTTGCTGATATGGATAACTGTGGTCTTGATAGATCAGCTGGATCGATAGTTGCTGGATTATTCTTATCAAAATTTACAGAAGACTATGAATGGGCTCATCTTGATATCGCAGGGTCTGCAATGGGAGATTTTGCTAGCTGCAAAGCAACAGGTAGACCAGTACCATTACTTATACATTATCTATTGTCGCAAGCTAAATAGCATATATTTCTCTCTAGTATATTTTTTCTAGTATGGTAGAATACTTCTGTAATTAAATATCACATCTTTTAGACTTTAATTACGGAGATTAAAAATGCTAAGAATTACCCAACAAGCAATCACTTTTGATGATGTATTGCTTTCACCTAGATATTCGAATGTACTTCCACATCAGGTAGATTTGAAAACAAATATTACTAGGAATATTCAATTAAATATCCCTTTAGTATCTGCAGCTATGGATACTGTTACTGAATCTCGTCTTGCTATAGCTATAGCTCAAGAAGGTGGGATTGGTATTATACACAAAAATATGTCTATACAGGCTCAAGCTCAAGAAGTTAAAAAAGTTAAGAGATTTGAGAATGGGATGGTGATTGATCCAATTACCATAAAACAAGAGAGCTCAATCAAAGATGTTATGCAGCTTGCAAAAGAACATAATTTCTCTGGTTTTCCAGTCGTTGATGATACTAATAAGATTATAGGTATTGTAACTAAGCGTGACTTTAGATTTGCAAAAGATTTAGATGAGCCAGTGAGTTCTATAATGACACCTAAAGATCAGTTAGTAACAGTAGCTGAGGATGCTTCTCAAGGTGCAATCAAGAAAAAACTTCATGAGCACAAGATAGAAAAGTTACTTGTAGTAAATGAGCAAGGCGAGTTAGTTGGTTTGATAACTACAAAAGATATTGAAAGATCACAAAACAAGCCTGATGCATGTAAGGATTCGCTTGGTCGTTTAAGAGTTGGGGCTGCAGTTGGCACAGCGGCTGACACTAAGGAACGTGTCAAGGCATTAGCAGCAGATGGCGTTGATATAATTGTTGTTGATACAGCTCATGGCCATTCTCAAGGTGTACTTGATATGGTTAATTGGGTCAAAGAGAATTATCCAAAAATTGAGGTTGTAGGTGGAAATATTGCTACAGCAGAAGCTGCGAAGGATCTTGTTAAAGCTGGTGCTGATGCTGTTAAAGTGGGTATAGGCCCAGGTTCAATATGTACAACAAGGATTGTTGCAGGTGTGGGTGTGCCACAGATTACGGCGATATCAAATGTTGCTGAAGCTTTAGAAGGCACAGGAGTCCCAGTTATTGCGGATGGTGGTATCAAGTTCTCTGGAGATATAGCAAAGGCTATAGTTGCTGGAGCATCAGTAGTTATGATTGGAGGTCTTTTTGGTGGTACTGAAGAGTCGCCTGGTGAGGTTGAACTTTTTCAGGGACGTTCTTATAAGTCATATCGTGGTATGGGGTCACTAGGCGCCATGGAGCAGGGTTCTTCTGATAGATACTTCCAAGGTAATACTAATGCTAAGAAGTTCGTTCCGGAGGGTGTCGAAGGTAGAGTGCCTTACAAGGGTCATCTAGCTGCAGTTATTCACCAGTTAATAGGTGGTTTGAGATCTAGTATGGGATATACTGGTTCAAAAGATATCCAAACAATGCGTACAGAACCTACATTTGTTCAGATTACTGGAGCTGGTTTGAAAGAGTCACATGTCCATGATGTAACAATTACAAAAGAGCCACCTAATTATCAGTCTTAAAATTTCTTGATTATTGTCATAGTAAGTTATAATTTACTATTATTTTCTAAATATAAAAACAATGTCACAAGCTATACTGTTCTTAAATGGTAGTATTGATTTATTTTTTTGTGAAAAGTATATTCAGAGTAGTTTCAACGATCTTGATATATTTTGTGCAGATGGTGCTTACGAAAAGATCAATAAATCTAAATATTTAAACTCAAAAGTCAAAAAAGTTATAGGCGACTTTGATTCGTTTGCTGTTTTAAATGATGAACTATTTCTCATTGATAAGGATCAATATTCTACTGATTTTGAAAAATCACTAGAATATATAATATCTCTAGGTGTTTCAAAAATTTATGTGTTTGGTGCATCAGAAGGAGAAATGGATCATTTCTTATGTAATATTACTATTGCTAAAAACTATATGCAAAAGATAGAAATTGAGTTTATAGATATATATTCTAGATATTTCTTTATACCTAAAAAATATACTGTTAGTGGTGTATTGGGTAAGATGTTTTCAGTTATGCCTTTTGGATATGCAGAAAATATATATTATAATGGTCTTAGGTATCCTTTAAGCGGAGCTAGCTTGAGTATAGATACTGGTACAGGTGCAAGAAATTATGCTACAGAAGATAAGGTTGAGATATCTTATTCACGTGGGGATATTTTATTGTTTATATCGCATGCAAAATATAAGGATAGATTAAATGCTATTTTGTAATGATTCTAATAAAGAGCTAAGAGAACAGAAAGTAAGCTTATCGCATGAGTTTGCTACAGATAATCACAGAGTTGAGAAATTATCTTTAAAGTTTGAGAATATATATTTTGATTATTCAAAAAATCTTGTAAATGACAATATATTGAAAACTCTTTTGGAGTCAGCTAGTAAATCTAATCTTAAAAATAAAATCCAGCAGATGTTTGCTGGAGAAAAAATTAACTCTACCGAGAATCGATCGGTTTTACATACTGCATTACGCGATTTGTCTAATTCTCCATTAGTTATAGATGGACAAGATATTCGTAAAGAGGTAAATGAAGAAAAACAACGTGTAAAAGCTCTTGTTGAAAAAGTAACATCAGGAGAGTGGAAAGGTTTTTCAGGTAAAAGAATTACAGATATTGTGAATATTGGAATTGGTGGTTCAGATCTTGGACCTAAGATGGTTGTCAGAGCATTACAACCTTATCATTGTACTGGATTAAAAGTACATTTTGTTTCAAATGTTGATGCTGATTCATTGCTACAAGCTTTGCATGTTATTGATCCTGAGACAACCTTATTTATTGTGGCCTCTAAATCATTTTCAACAGAGGAGACTCTGCTAAATTCTATTTCAGCTAGAGAGTGGTTACTTGATCATTATGAAGATGAAAAAGCTGTAGCTAACCATTTCGTTGCTATATCTAGTAAATTAGATAAAGTAGAGGAGTTTGGTATAAATCTTGAACATTGCTACAAAATGTGGGATTGGGTTGGTGGTCGCTATTCATTATGGTCATCAATAGGGATGTCGATAGCTTTTGCAGTTGGCTATGATAATTTTGAGAAACTTTTAGCAGGTGCTTATTCTATAGATAAGCACTTTAAAGAAACCGAGTTTGATAAAAATATTCCTGTTATTATGGGGCTATTAGCAAGCTATTACTCTTGTGCTTATCAGAGTCAATCACAAGCGTTACTTCCTTATGATGAGAGACTTTGTTATTTTGTTGATTATTTTCAACAGGCTGATATGGAAAGTAATGGTAAATCAGTAAATATTGCTGGTGAGAGTGTTGATTATCAAACTGGTGTTGTGCTTTGGGGTGGTGTTGGCACAAATGGACAACATGCTTTTCATCAACTTCTACATCAAGGTAATGTTTTTATTCCGGTTGATTTCATTGCTGTAGCGACAAGTCATCATAATTATGATAATCATCAACAGGCTTTACTAGCTAATTGTTTTGCTCAGTCACAAGCGCTAATGTTTGGACAATCTTATGATATGGTTTATAATGAGCTCTTAAATTCTGGTTTGAGTGAAGTTCAAGCAAAACAGTTAGCACCTCACAAAGTGATTCCAGGAAATAGACCAAGTACGACAATTTTACTAGATGAGTTGAGTCCATATACCCTTGGAGCACTTATAGCCTTGTATGAACACAAGATATTTGTTCAAGGAGTGTTGTGGGATATCAATAGCTATGATCAATGGGGTGTTGAGCTTGGTAAAAAACTTGGTAAAAATATTTTAAAGGCAATGAGCGATGACTCTTCAGCGGAGTATCAAAATTTAGATGAGTCAACTAAGTGGCTTATAGCGAAGGTAAAAAGTAAATAATGGTTATTAGTAAGGAAAAAGGTTTTTCTTTAGTTGAGATAATGGTTGTTATTGTTATTATGACTATATTGATGATGGCAGCAATTAGTTCCTTTTCTTTTTACTATAAAACATTTGCCGAAACTAGACTAACTAATTTACAAAAACTTATTGAGTATGGTGTTATCAAAGCTCGTTCAGATGGCAAGACTGTAATTGTTTGTGCTGCAAACTCAGATAGTTTTGACGGAACGGGTAAGTTAGATAAAAATAGTTTTTCTTGTTTAAATTCAACTTCATGGAATGATGGTCCAATAGTAGCTTTTGAAAGTGCAGATGGTACTGAGTTATATAATGGGAATACCGATGAAATAATAGCTAATCTTCCTCAAGGTAATGGAGGAAATATCTACGTTAATTTAGCAGGTAATTCTGGTTTTATAAGGATATCATCTAATGGATTTATGACTACGGGTAATGGTAACGTCACATATTGTGATAGAAATAATAAATACCAAGCAGCATTAGTTATTAACTTAGTGGGCCGAGTAGTTTATACTGACAGTCCTACAAGAGAGGGCGGTGGCGCGTATACTTGTGAATAATTTAATTTGTGTGTTATTAAAAGGAGAAAATAAATAATGATAAATGGTAGAGTGCCTATGACTCCAGCAGGAGAACAAGCATTAAGAGCAGAGTTGAGTAGATTAAAGAAAACTGAAAGGCCTGCGATTATTGAAGCTATAGCAGAAGCTCGTGATCATGGGGATCTAAAAGAGAATGCTGAATATCATGCTGCTAGAGAGACACAAGGTATTATTGAGGGCAGGATTAAAGATATAGAATCAAAATTATCTAACGCTCAGGTTATTGATGTAACAAAACTTCAAGCTAATGGTATGGTCATTTTTGGAGCTACTGTCACAGTTATTAATGTTGATATAGAAGAAGAAACTACATACCAGATAGTGGGCGAAGATGAAGCTGATATAGATAATCATAAGATATCTGTTGTAGCGCCATTAGCTCGTGCTTTAATTAAAAAAGAAGTAGGTGATGAGATTATCTTAGATACTTCTAAAGGTAAAGTTACATACAAAATTGTAGAAGTAGAATATAAATAATCTTTAACCTAATGGATATTCCTCTAAAAAATTCTTTATGAAAAAAATTATCATCAAGGGTGCAAAAACCCATAATCTAAAAAATATCGATGTTGAAATACCTAGAGATAAGCTTACTGTTATTACAGGATTAAGCGGTTCTGGTAAATCTTCACTAGCATTTGATACTTTGTATGCAGAAGGACAAAGACGTTATGTTGAGTCGCTATCTTCCTATGCTAGACAGTTTTTATCGATGATGGATAAGCCAGATGTTGAGCATATAGAAGGTCTATCTCCTGCTATTTCAATTGATCAAAAAACAACATCTCATAATCCGAGATCTACCGTCGGTACAGTTACTGAGATATATGATTATCTGAGGGTATTTTTTGCTAGGGCAGGAACGGCTAAATGTCCAGTTCATCAAATAGAACTTAAAGCACAGACAATCAGTCAGATGGTTGATAAAATCCTAGAGTTTGATGAAAATACACGCTTAATGATATTAGCTCCAATTATTTCTCAAAAGAAAGGAACTCATCATACTCTATTAGATAAGATATTAGCACAGGGGTATATTCGTGTACGTATAAATGGAGAGTTTTTTAATTTAGATGAAGATTATCTAGAGTTAGATCGCTACAAGAAACATAACATAGAAGTTGTGGTTGATAGGTTTAAGCCTAAAAAAGATAATGAGCAACGAATTGCAGAGTCTATAGAAACTGCTTTAGATCTTGGTAATGGTGTCGTCAAATTAGTAGATATGACTAACGAAACTGCTGATGATATTTTATTCTCATCTAAGCATGCCTGTCCGTTGTGTGATTATTCTCTTAAAGAGTTATCACCAAGAATTTTTTCATTCAATAGTCCGTTAGGAGCTTGTAGTAGTTGCGATGGTCTAGGAGTCAAAGAATTTTTTGATGAGAAAAAAGTAATAATAGATCCAGCAATTTCACTTAAACATGGAGCAATTGTTAAGTTGAATAAAACAAATCAGTATTATTACTCACAATTGGAATCTTTAGCTGAGCATTATAAGTTCTCATTAGATGAACCTTTTGAAAAATTATCTAAAAAGATTCAAGAAGTAATCTTATATGGCTCAGGTGATGAGACTATTAAGATGACTGTTGATTCAATTAGAGGCGGTAGGCAAACTAGGGTCAAGCCATTTGAGGGAGTTATACCTCACTTTGAGCGTAGATACTATGAGTCTGATTCTGATATGGTCAAAAAAGACCTATATGAGCTTATGAGTAATCTCAAATGTAAGTCTTGTAATGGTGCTAGAATTAATGAATATGCTAGAAATATATTTATAGAAGATAAAAATATAGCAGATGTATGTGCCTTGTCTATAGATGATTTATTAAAGTGGCTTGATGAATTAGAATTTGTCGGACAGCAAAAAGTTATTGCAGAGAATTTACTTAAAGAGATTAGATTAAGAGTCGAATTTTTAGCAAATGTTGGTTTGGAGTATTTAAGCCTTTCAAGACAAACTGATACTCTTTCAGGTGGTGAAGCACAGCGCATTAGGCTAGCTAGTCAAATTGGTGCTGGTCTAGTAGGAGTTATGTATATATTAGATGAGCCATCTATCGGACTTCATCAAAGAGATAATCAACGTCTTTTAGATGCGTTGCATAATCTTAAGGATCTAGGTAATACAGTTATCGTCGTTGAACATGATGAAGATGCAATTAAACAAGCGGATTATATTATTGATATGGGACCAATGGCTGGTGTTCATGGTGGCGAAGTAGTAGTATCTGGTGATTATCAGGCAATTATCAAAAATAAAAAATCTTTGACTGCTGATTACTTAAGTGGTCGTAAGAAAATAGAAGTTCCAAATACTAGGCTAAAAACTAGTAAAAATCGTTATATTGAAATAAATGGTGCTACTGGAAATAATTTACAAGGCGATAATTTAAAAATTCCAGTAGGAGCTTTGACTTGTGTAACAGGGGTATCAGGTTCTGGTAAATCAACTTTGATAAATAGGACACTATATCCTTTGGCATCTAGATTACTAAACAGAAGTACGCTTGTACCTATGGAATATAAATCTCACAAAGGATTTAACCACTTAGATAAGGTTATTGATATTGATCAGTCGCCAATAGGACGTACTCCTCGTTCTAATCCAGCTACATACACAGGTGTTTTTACTCCTATAAGAGAGTTATTTGCAGCTACTGTAGAATCAAGATCAAGGGGTTATACTGCTGGCAGATTTAGTTTTAATGTGCGTGGTGGTAGATGTGAAGCTTGTCAAGGTGATGGCGTTATAAAAGTTGAAATGCACTTCTTGGCAGATGTTTATGTTGCTTGTGATGTTTGTGAAGGAAAGCGTTATAATCGTGAAACTCTTGCCGTACAGTACAAAGGAAAAAATATATACGAAGTATTAGAAATGACTGTAGATGATGCTCTAGGGTTTTATGAAGCTGTTCCGAGTATCAAGACTAAATTAGAAGCTTTAATGAACGTTGGATTGTCTTATATTAAGTTAGGCCAAAGTGCGACTACTTTATCTGGGGGAGAGGCTCAGAGAGTTAAACTTGCTAAAGAGCTATCTAAGCGATCTACTGGCAAAACCTTATATATACTTGATGAACCAACAACAGGACTACATTTCTATGATATCCATCAACTTCTAAAAGTAATTATGGATTTACGTGATAGAGGTAATACAGTAGTAATTATTGAGCATAATCTTGATGTTATTAAAATGGCTGATTGGATAGTAGATTTAGGTCCAGAGGGCGGAAGTAAAGGTGGGCAGATAATTTTTGAAGGAACGCCTGAAGACATTGCTAAGTGCAAAAAATCATACACAGGTAAATACTTAAAAGAATTATTGCATTAATAATATGTTAATTTGGCAAAACGACTAGCTAATAATCGAATTTTTTACTATAGTATTAGTTGGATTTTAGTATTAAAACTTCATAAGGAAGAAAAAGGTAAAATAAATATATGGCACAAAATAATGATAATAAAAATAATATGCTTAAAAATATTATTTTTTGGATTTTAATCATTGGTGGGATGCTACTGCTTTTCAATGGTATCAATGATACGAATAGCTCATCTAAAAGTATTAACTACTCCTCATTTGTAACAAAGCTTAAAGATAATAAGATTAGCGTAGTAGACGTTGATGGTAGAACTATCACTGGTAAGACAGAAGATGGCGAAAGCTTTGTGACTTATGCTCCGCTACTTGATGGTAGTTTAGTCAACAAGTTAGAGGATAGCAAAGCTGTTATTAAAGCAAAAGCACCTGAGAAGCCAAATATATTTTTAGCATTCTTATTGAATTGGTTGCCTATGCTACTAATCTTTGGCTTCTTCATCTATATGATGATGAAAGCCGGTGGTGGTAGTAAAGGTGGTCCTTTCTCTGTAGGTAAGAGTAAAGCTAAACTTTTAGGCGAAGATGAAATCAAAGTAACTTTGGAAGATGTGGCTGGTGTCGATGAAGCTAAAGAAGAAGTAGCTGAGATCGTTGACTTTTTACGTGAGCCAAAAAAATATGAAAAAATTGGTGGTAAAATTCCAAAAGGTGTCTTAATGGTCGGACCTCCAGGAACAGGTAAGACACTTCTAGCAAGAGCTATAGCTGGTGAAGCTAAGGTACCATTTTTCTCGATTTCGGGCTCTGACTTTGTAGAGATGTTTGTTGGTGTTGGTGCATCTCGTGTACGCGATATGTTTGATCAAGCTAAGAAAAAAGCACCTTGTCTAGTATTTATTGATGAGATAGATGCAGTAGGACGTCATCGTGGCTCAGGTATGGGTGGTGGCAATGATGAGCGTGAACAGACTTTAAACCAAATGCTTGTTGAAATGGATGGTTTTGCTGATAATGAAGGCGTTATAGTTATTGCTGCTACTAACAGACCAGATGTTTTAGATAAGGCATTATTAAGACCAGGTAGGTTTGATAGACAAGTAAATGTAGGTTTGCCAACGGTTAAAGGTCGTGAAGCTATACTTAAAGTTCATATGAAAAAAGTAGCTCTAGGTGATGATGTTAGAGCTGACTGGATAGCGCGTGGTACACCAGGATTTTCTGGTGCTGAGCTTGCTAACCTTGTAAATGAAGCAGCACTTTTTGCTGCAAGAGAGTCTAAAGATAAGATTAGCATGGCAGATTTTGAAAAGGCTAAAGATAAAATCTTGATGGGCTCAGAAAGAAGAAGTATGGCTATGACTGAAAAAGAGAAGAAGCTTACTGCATATCATGAGGCAGGTCATGCTATCATTGGTAAGTTGATGCCTGAACATGATCCAGTATACAAGGTAAGTATTATACCTAGAGGCAGAGCTCTTGGTGTGACTATGTATATGCCGGAGGGTGATACTGTTAGTCAAAGTAGGCTTATTCTACATGGACGTCTATGTAGTATATTTGGTGGTAGAATCGCTGAAGAGCTTATATTTGGTTATGACCATGTTACTACAGGAGCTTCTAATGATATCCAAGTTGCTACTGATATTGCGCGTAACTATGTAGCACGTTGGGGTTTATCAGATACTATGGGAACAGTCTTATATGATGTTGAAGATGAAGGACCATTTGGCGGAAGTGGTGGTAAATCTGTCAAGATGTCAGATTTTACTATCCGTGAGGTAGATACAGAAGTACGCAAATTGATTGATAAGAGCTATAACAAGGCTAAAAAGTTATTAGAAGATAATGTTGATATACTTCATGCTATGGCAGACGCTCTTATGAAATATGAAACTATAGACGCATTACAGGTAGATGATTTAATGGCGCGCCGTGATGTACGTGAACCAGGAGAGTACGGAGATAGTTACAAACCAAACGCTGAAGCTGCAAAGGTCATAGCTCCTACTGTACCAGATGAGGATGCTCCTGATACCTCTGATGAAGCTAATCCTAAAAATGATCTTTAAATATAGAGACTTAAGACTTTCTCTAAAAACTCATATTCTAATTCTAAAAATATTCATTGCAAAATCTAATATCTATTAATAATAATTCTAAAGTGAATACTTTAATTAAAGTTAATGATATTAAAAGCTATAAAATTAAGATTTTTGTAGAATTTATGCTAATATATCTTCAGCGAAATTAAGATAAAAGGAACAGATATGTCATTACCTACTCCTCATATAGAAACATTAAGAAAAGAAGAATTTGCAAAAACTATAATTATGCCAGGCGATCCGCTAAGAGCTAAATATATCGCAGATAACTATTTAGAAAATGTTACAAGAGTTAATACTGTCAGAAATATGTTTGGTTACACAGGTACTTACAAAGGTAAAAAAGTAAGTGTTATGGGTTCTGGTATGGGTATGGCTAGCATGGGCATTTATGCTTATGAGCTTTTTAAGTATTATGATGTTGATAATATCATTCGTGTTGGCTCAGCTGGTTCATATAAAGAAGAGCTCAAAGTTTATGATGTAGTACTTGTTGAAGAAAGTTACTGTGAATCTGACTTTGTTGAAATTGTAACTAGTGATAAGGCACGCGATGTTAAGTCTTCAGAAGAGCTTAATAAGGATCTTGAACAGTCAGCAAAAAGACAAAATATAGAACTTAAAAAAGCAAAAGCACATTGTACAGACGTTTTTTATAGAAAAAATTCTGATGATTATAAAAAAATTATCAAAAAGTATGGTTGTGATTTAGTTGAGATGGAAACTGCTGCTTTATTTGCAACAGCAAATGAGTTGGGTAAAAATGCATCTGCAGTTGTAACTATATCTGATAGCTTTATAACAGGTGAATCAACCACTGCTCAACAAAGAGAGCAATCTTTCACTAACATGATGGAAGTTGCTTTAGGTACTATTACTGAGAAATAGTATATTTATTCTTTTAATTTGTTAATTTCTAGTTTTATTTTTTCTAGTGCTTTCTTGGCTATTTTATTTGGTGGATTTATATCAGCTTTTTTTGTTTGATGGTTTGAATAGTCTACAACAAGCTCTATTTTCTCAACCTTTGAAAACATAGTTGTCTGGTTTAATTTTGTAATAAACTGGTTATGTAGTTCTTTTATTTTTGATTTTAGTATTTCTTTGTCACTTTGTACTATTATCTTAGTTGGAGAGTAGAAGACTAGCTGAGTATCTTTTAGGTATGCTAGGTTTAGTTTATGTAATTGTTTATTTGCTACTTCTATAGTAGTACTTAGATTAACAGCTTTTGCTATTAAATCTTTGCTAGCGTAAGTTGATTCAGTAATTTTTTTTCTAGTTCGGTGTGAATCTATATTAGCAACTTTTTCTGGAATAATTTTTATGCTCATAATAATCTAGTATATTTTGGTAGCATTACTTAGTTGAGAATAGAATATTTCAATAGCATTGTCTATAGCGGATTCTCTTCCTTTACTTGAACAAGACTTTATCACATATTGTTTAGGAGCTAATTGGCTAGATAAATTATCAGTTATTTGTAGCTCAATAGTTGTATTGATACAGTAACGATTGTTAATCAATTGGTTGTCGTAGTCTTTTAATTTTAGAGATATACTGATATTTGCAGAATTTTTATTATCTGTGGTTATATAGTTATTTACTTGTAGATATTTTTCTAAAGAGCTATAAAAGAAGCCACTATTTTGTTTATCAATATATATTTGTATAGTTCGCTTAACATTTAAAAGTTCATTATCTATATGGTTTAGAGCTTCCATGTAGTCATTGATATCAATACTAGGAGATAACACTACTAGTGCTCTTAGGCTAGATTTTATTATTTTGATATTTTTATCTAATTGTTGCGTAATATTAAATCTATAAATAGAACTTTTGTTATATGTAGTGGAGAGTAGTTGACTTGCTTGTTTGATATTACTACTAATTAAATCTTTTAAGTCATTTATGGTTTGTGATTTATTTATTTGAATTTCTATATAGAATGTATTATTTGTTTGTGATTGATTTATTACTTGATAATTTGGAATTGTAACATCTGCAGAAGAAGTAGTGACCTCTTGGATAAGTTTCTGATATACCTTATTGTTGTTAGAAATATTAGTGAAACTTGTTGTTGTTGACACAGTCACCTGAAGTCTTTGAATCATATCAGCTAGAGCATTTTGAGTTGCCTGTTGTGAGGTTTCACCTGAACCAAAGCCATATAAAACTTCATCTGTGTTTGCTTGATTTGCTATAAACCATTGTGGAATATATTCTATATTTGTATCTTCTATTTTAGATGGTTTATTGCTAGTTTTTTGCGCCTTTTGAATATCAGCATTTGTTCTAATATCATATTTCTTTTGAGTATTTGTAGAGCAACAAGATGTTAATAGACTTAGTGTTACTAACATTGACAGCTTTAGCTTAAAATATCTCATTATGACAGGTATATGGTCTAAATTCGTACAATTAATGTATCTATCTTAATTTAAATTTCTTATAAACTCTATATAATGTACATTTAGGTTATTATTTTTATTTAAAACTATTAAGTATTTGGTTAGTTAACAATGTTAAATTTAGTACAGAAAATTATAGGTAGTCGCAACGATAGATTCATCAAAAAAGTTTCTAAAACAGTCCAAAAAATTAACTCTTTAGAGCCTGAATTTGAGAAACTTAGCGATCAAGAGTTAAAAGCAAAAACTCAAGAATATAAAGATAGAGTAGCAAAAGGTGAAACATTAGATAATCTCCTTCCAGAGGCGTTTGCTACAGTTAGAGAAGCTGGTAAGCGTACCAAAAATATGCGCCATTACGATGTGCAGCTTATTGGCGGTATAGTACTTCACCAAGGCAAAGTAGCTGAAATGAGAACAGGTGAAGGTAAAACTTTGGTTGCGACATTACCAGCATATCTAAACGCTTTGACTGGTAATGGGGTGCATGTTATTACAGTTAATGATTACCTTGCAAAGCGTGATGCGGAATTAATGAGTGATATTTATGAATTCCTAGGATTATCAGTAGGTGTGATAATAGCTGATCTAAACCCTGAGCAACGAAGAGAATCTTATGCTTGTGATATTACATATGGGACAAACAATGAGTTTGGCTTTGACTATCTTAGAGATAATATGGCTTACGACAAAGAACAGCAAGTCCAAAGAAGTCGTAACTATGTAATTATAGATGAGGTTGATTCAATCTTGATTGATGAAGCGAGGACGCCACTTATTATATCTGGAGCATCTGATGATAGTTCCGAGATGTATAATCTTTTCAATAGATTAGTTCCATTTTTAGAAAAGCAAGAAAAAGAAGAGCTAGTAGAGGATCAAGAGCAAAAAGATTTTTATGTTGATGAGAAGTCTAAAAATGCATACTTAACTGAAAAAGGTTATGCAAAAATTGAAAGTATGCTTAAAAAAGAGGGGATACTTGAAGAAGATGATAACTTGTATAGTCCGCATAATATTACAAAAATGCACTATTTAAATGCATGCTTGAGAGCTCATTCATTGTATCAGCTTAATATTGATTATATTGTGCGTGATCAAGAAATTGTTATTATTGATGAAAGTACTGGAAGAGCTATGCCAGGGCGTAGATGGTCAGATGGTTTGCATCAAGCGATAGAAGCTAAAGAAGGTGTCAAAATCAATGCTGAAAATCAGACAATGGCATCTATTACATTCCAGAATTTCTTCAAGTTATATAACAAAATTGCAGGTATGACTGGTACGGCAGATACCGAAGCTTTTGAGCTTCACTCTATTTATGGGTTAGAAGTAATAATTATACCTACTAATAAACCATTAATTAGAAAAGATCATCATGATGAAATCTATGGTAGTGTAAGAGAGAAGTTCAATGCTATGGTTGAGGATATCAAACAAAGAATATCTAAAGGTCAACCAGTATTAGTTGGTACTGCATCTATTGAGGCATCTGAAGTTCTATCAACTTTACTGAAGAAAAAGAAAATTAGACACAATGTATTAAACGCTAAGCAGCATGAGAAAGAGGCTAGTATTATCGCCATGGCAGGTTATCCAGGTAATGTAACGATCGCAACGAATATGGCAGGTCGTGGTACTGATATTATTTTAGGTGGTAATTTGGAAGTTGAAATTGCGCAGCTTGAGGATCCTACACCAGAAGAGGTTGCCCAAATTAAGGCAGAATGGTTTAAGCGTAACGAGGTTGTCAAAAATGCTGCTGGACTATGCATTATTGGTTCAGAAAGACATGATTCACGTAGGATTGATAATCAGTTAAGAGGCCGTGCTGCTCGACAAGGTGATCCAGGTGAGAGTAAATTCTATCTATCAATGGATGATAATCTTTTGAGGATTTTTGCTTCTCAAAGTATGGCTGAAAGAGTTAAGAAAGGTCTAAAAGGTGGTGAATCATTAGCTTTTGGTTTTATGTCAAAAGTTATATCAAAAGCTCAAGGTAAAGTTGAGAGTTATCATTTTGATATCCGTAAAAACTTACTGGAATATGATAATGTTGTGAATACTCAGCGTAAAGTTATTTATGAGCAAAGACAAGCATTTTTAGATTCTGATGATGTTAGTGAAATTCTTGCCGATATTCGTATAGATGTAGCGGAACAGTTATTTCATGACTATGTGTCTGCGGGCTCTATGCATGAGCTATGGGATCTTGAGGGTCTAGAAAAAGCACTTAAGTCGGATTTTATGATAGAGATTGATTTACAAAAGCTTTATGAAGAAGATGATAATCTAGGAGAAGAGGATCTTAAGAAGCTTGTAAGAGAGGCTATAGAGTTTGAGTTTGGTGAGAAAACTAAAAACCTAGAAGTTGGTGCAGTTAGACAATTTGAGAAGTTCTCATTATTACAGTCATTAGATAGTCATTGGCGTGAGCATTTAAGCTCAATCGATCATCTACGTAATAGTATAAATTTACGTGGTTATGCTCAAAAAGATCCAAAAAATGAGTATAAGAAAGAAGCTTTTGAGTTGTTTTCAACTATGCTAGATAACTTTAAGTATGAGGTTATATCTTCACTTGCTAAGATAAGAATTGCTACAGAAGAAGAAACTCAAAGAGCTCAAGAAGAGTGGAAAGAGTCTATGAGTGAAATTAAAGCTGAGCATGAAAGTGTTATTGATAATAACCAGTCAGAAGATGATAAAAAGCAAGAAGAAGCACCCAAAGTTCAGCAAGTTAAGAGAGAGGGTCCAAAAATAAAAAGAAATGATCCATGTCCTTGCGGTTCGGGTAAGAAATATAAACAGTGCCATGGTAAAGTTGAGTAATTATTCTTCTTAATTTAGCTATAACTCAATAAATTATTTTTCTCACAAGTATTTCAAAAATGATCATAATAATTAATGTAGGGCTTTCTTATGAATTCTAAAAATCGTTGCTTTGGTAATAAACCTAATCAAGAACTCTATGCAAGTTATCATGATAATGAATGGGGTGTTCCTAAATATGATGATAGGGAGCTTTTTGAGCTTTTGATATTAGAGGGAGCTCAAGCAGGTCTTAATTGGGAAACTATTCTAAAAAAGCGTCAAGGTTATCGTGATGCTTTTTATAATTTTGATTCTGTTAAAATTGCTAATATGTCAGATTCTGAACTTGAAGCTCTTCGAGACAATCCAAATATTATCCGTAATAAATTGAAAATCTATTCTGTTAGAAAAAATGCTCAAGTATTTCTTCAAATTCAAAAAGAGTTTGGTAGCCTTAGTGATTATCTATGGAATTTTGTTAATTTTAAGCAGATTAAAAATAGCTGGAGATCTCATAGTCAAGTTCCGACATCAACTACTATCAGTGAGAAAATTTCAAAAGAACTTAAGAAAAAGGGAATGAGTTTTGTCGGTCCAACTATTATTTATGCTTATATGCAAGCTGCAGGGCTAGTCAATGATCATCTGGTTAATTGTTGGTGCTATACTAGAGATATATAAAAAGTACATTTATAAAATTAAAAGTTCATAACCACTTTCTCTGAGCAGAAAGTATTTCATGTATAGTCGCAATAGAATCAGGCTTGTGATTTTTGGGTTTTTTGTTATAATATGGTGTCTAGTTTTGTAATTAGATACTATGGAATAATAACAAAAAGTCAGAAGTCTATTGATTGTAGGTAGTTCTGAGGATTTAAAATCTAATAAATGGAGTAATAAATGTACGCAATAATTAAAAATGGCGGTAAGCAATACAAGGTTAAAGAAGGCGAAGTTGTTAAACTTGAGAAATTCGATCTTGGTATTGGCGAGAAAGTTGAATTTGATACAGTTTTGATGGGTCAAACAGCAGAGGGCGAAGTTAAAATAGGCGCTCCTATTGTAGAAGGTGCTAAAGTTGTAGGCGAAGTTGTAGAACAAGGTCGTAACAAAAAAGTTAAGATCATGAAGTTCCGTCGTCGTAAGCACAGCATGAAGCAACAAGGTCACCGTCAGTATTTTACGGCGGTAAAAGTTTCATCTATTAGTTTATAATTTTATTAAGAATATTTAAGGAGTATACAAATGGCTCATAAGAAAGCTGGTGGTAGTACTAGAAACGGAAGAGATTCAAACCCTAAGTATTTAGGTGTTAAAAGATATGGCGGTGAGTTTGTTAAAGCAGGTACAATTATCTTGCGTCAAAGAGGTACTAAAACTCACCCTGGTGTAAATGTTGGTTGTGGTAAAGATCACACTTTATTTGCTCTTAAAGATGGTACTATTAAGTTCCATGTTGGTGGTGCTTTAAATCGTAAGTTCGTTTCAATCGACGAATAATCTATCTGTTTATCTATGTCTATCTTTTTGAGAATATCATAATTTCATAATGAGTATTTGCTCAAAAAGATATCATAAGCTAGATTGTATTCTGAAAGTTTTAAATAGTTGAAAGAGAGTTCCAAATATAGTTTATTAGGTTTTGACGAAACTAAAATAAACGATAAGGAACTAAAAAATGCCAAAGCACTTAACTCTTTCAAATAGATATTGTATAGAAGAATTACTTAAATTAGGATACCAAACATCTCAAATAGCCAATAAAATTGGCTATAGTGAAAGAGCTATAAAAAAGGAACTTAATCGCACTAGTATAAATAGTGACTATAATGCTGAGATAG
>NZ_WBSX01000040.1 GCF_009823375.1 Francisella noatunensis subsp. noatunensis
CAATATAAATACAAAAAAGAAGGTGACTCTAAACAAGTTAAGATAAAGGATAGAGCGAGTATTTCTGAAAGACCTAGCAGTGCTAATAGAAAAAATCTTTATCACTTTGAAGGTGACACTATTGTTGGTAAAGACCATAAAAGTGCTATTGTAACAATGGTCGATAGAGCTAGCAGATTTACTATTTTAGCCAAGTCTATAGATAGAACAGCTAATTCAATCAATAGAATATTGTACAAAGTATCTAATGGTCATAAAATATTAACAGCTACATTTGATAATGGTAAAGAGTTTGCTAAACATAAGAAGCTAACTAGCAAGACTGGCATCAAAGTATTCTTTGCTGATCCATACAGTCCTTGGCAAAGAGGTACTAATGAAAACATGAATAGGTATATCAGACAATTTATACCTAAAGGTACTAACTTTAACAATATATCTCATCAATACATTAGAAAGTTACAGATAGACTTGAATAATAGACCTAAGAAATGTTTAAATTACTTGACACCTAATGAAGTACATTTTGGTATCTCTATAAACATTGAGAATACAATCTAGCATATTTGCCAAAGTAATATTTGGAATAACTATAGTTGGTAGTATTTTATTATTACTTATCGCAACTTTTCCTTTCATTATTGCAAATCTCTTGGTGGGTATTACATTTTCAACTATTGCTGATACACAATTACAAGTAATGCAAATGACATTTTTCTTTTTCTTGCCATCAATATTGCTGTCAGGTTTCATGTTTCCATTCGCTGGTATGCCAGAGTGGGCACAAGTCATAGGCAATATTTTACCATTAACTCATTATCTAAATATTGTCCGAGAAGTTCTTCTCAAAGGGGAGGGTTTTTTGATATTCTAAATAGTATTTACCCACTATTGATTTTTATGATTGTGGTTTCGATAATATGTATTAAAAAATACAAAAATACTATTTAGATTATTTAGACGAACTTTAATTCTACTTAAATACAAATTTCTTTTATGGTATCTTTAAGGCTTAAAAATTAGAATCTAAAAAATTAGGAAATAAGTTTGTTAAATTATAAAGAGAATTTTATTGGCAGGAACATCAAATCATATGTATTATCTGGTTTTGTAGTTGCAGTTGCTCTTATCCCTGAAGCTATAGGCTTTTCATTTATCGCGGGAGTATCTCCTACAGTTGGTTTAATACAGCATTTATATTAGGTTTGATAACAGCTCTTATAGGTGGTAAACCTGGTATGATCTCAGGAGCAACTGGAGCAGTAGCAGTTGTATTAGTAAGCTTAGGTATTCAAGTTAAAGCATCACTTTCTCCTGAGATGCTTCATAGCTTAACAGCTTCAGGAGAGTTGAGTAGTTATATCTTACAGTACATTTTATTATGTGCGATTATGGCTGGTGTTATACAAGTTATAATTGGGATACTTCACTTAGGTAAGTTGATTAGACTAGTACCACAACCGGCGATGTATGGTTTTGTTAATGGTTTAGCGATAGTTATCGCTTTAGCACAAATACCATTATTCCGAGACGAAGGAATTACAATGTATATACTTGTTGGCGTAACTATGTTGATTGTTTACTTCTTACCTAAATTTACTGATAAAGTGCCTTCAGGTTTAGTTGCAATTATTGTTATAACAGCTGTAGTAGTATTCTTCAAATTACAAACAAAAAATGTCGGTGATTTGGCAGATATCTCTGGAGCATTTCCAAGTTTTGTATTGCCTAATATTCATCTGACTATGCAGTCATTTTTTTATAGTATTACCTTATGCTGTAATTGTTGCACTTGTTGGTTTGATTGAATCACTGCTGACATTATCAGTACTTGATGAAATGGATAATAAGCGTGGTAATGGTAATCAAGAATGTATAGCTCAAGGTACTGGTAATATTGTTTGTGGTTTCTTTGGTGGGATGGCTGGTTGTACTATGATAGGTCAGTCGATAATTAACTTCACAAATGGCGGGCGTGGGCGTTTATCATCATTAACAGCAGCATTGCTATTGATATCTTTTGTAGTTGCTCTATCTGGGTATATATCTTATATTCCTGTTGCGGTATTGGCTGGTATTATGTTTATGGTATGTATCAATACTTTTGAGTGGGAGAGTGTTAATCGTATCCGTTATATGCCAAATTCAGATAAGGTTGTTTTAGTAGCAGTTACAGTTATTACAGTATTTTCAGATTTAGCAATTGCCGTTATCTCTGGTGTGATTATCTCAGCTTTAGTTTTTGCTTGGAAAAGTTCACAAGTACATAGCCGTACTCATAGAGAAGATGACAATACAAAAGTATATGAGTTCTTTGGGCCGTTATTTTTTGGTTCAACATCTTCGTTTAAGAGCTTATTTGATGTAAATTATGATCCAGAAAATGTTATATTAGATTTTGCTAACTCTAGAGTTATGGATATCTCCGGAGCCGAAGCAATAGATGATATTACTAAAAAATACTTAGATTTAGGTAAGAAAGTTACACTTAAACATCTAAGTGAAGATTGTCGTAAAATACTCAAAAGTGCAGGGCCATACTGTGTTTTTGAAGAAATTGATCCAACTTATAAAGTCGCGAGGGATGTCTAATGGAAAAGATTAAAATAAATACTACTAATGCACCACAAGCTATTGGTTCGTATGAGCAAGCTATAAAAGTAGGAAACTTTGTTTATACTTCTGGTCAAATACCACTAAAAGCAGATGCTACTATGTCTGGAGAGTGTGTAAAAGAGCAAACTACTCAAGTCATGCAGAATCTAAAAGCAGTATTAGAAGCAGCAGGCTCAGGTCTAGATAAAGTAATCAAGGCAACTATCTTTATCAAAGATATTACAGAGTTTAAGCTTATTGATGAAGTTTATGGTTCTTTCTTTAATGGTAATTTCCCAGCTCGCTCATGTGTAGAGGTAGCTAGATTACCAAGAGATGTTAAGGTTGAAATAGAAGCAGTTGCTTTAGCAGAGTAATAATTTTTAAATATACTATCTCTTAGTAGAAGAGATTATACAGTTCAGAGCCTAAGACAGTAATTATCATCACTACAGAAGGATAGAATGTTAAAGTAAATCCTAAAGCTCTGGCACCTGCTCCTTTTCTATAATTGGCAAAGAATAATATTCTTCCTAAAGCAAAAGTGATAGCTGCGAAAATGATAGTTGACATACTTTGAGCTGGCATGGTTACAGACCAAGCAGAGTAAGCTACAAAAGCTATACATAATTGTTCTAAAGTATTTTGTATCAGAGATTGTAGGATTTTAGCTTGCTGTGATCCTTGTGTTAACCCACTACCATTTATATCAGTATCACTAAAGAAGCGATGTTTTGCTAATCTTGCTACAGCAATTACAAGAAATACTCCGGGAATTATTAAACTATTAAAAGCTATAGTAATTTTACTATCTATTTTTTCCAAATTAAAAACATCACATGTTGATCCTATAGCAACTATCAAAATAGATAGAATTATTCCAATTAATAATCCCTGTAAAACGCCTTTTTGTTCATTGGTCATATATCTAATCCTATATTTTTATCTCTAGGAAGTATTATGATTTCTTAAATGATAACTTGCAAACTTTAATAAAAACAATTTACTTAGGATATCTTTATAAGATATATTCAAATTATGACTTCTTAATTTTGAAATCAATATGAAAATATTTCGTCATTTATATGCACAGGTTTTACTTGGTATATTTATAGGAGTTTTACTTGGAATTATCACTCCTCATTTTGCTGTAGCTTTGAAGCCTTTTGCAGATGTTTTTGTCAAACTTATCAAGCTGATGATAGCCCCAATTATTTTCCTCACTTTGGTATCTGGTATTGCTGCAATGAAAGATTTAAAAGCAGTGGGTAAGATAGGTGGAGTGGCATTATTGTATTTTTTCTCAATGACTATAGTTGCTCTCATAATTGGGATGGTTACGGCAAATCTACTAAAACCCAGTTTGGGATTGAATATCGATCCAAATACTCTAGATGCTAGTGCTGCTAAAGCCTATATGGGAAATGTTGAACATGTGGCAAATATGCAAGATTTTTTTATGAATATTATTCCTCATACATTTGTAGGAGCTTTTACAGATGGCGATATTTTACAGGTACTTTTTGTATCAATATTATTTGCTGTTGGGCTAGTGATGTATTGAGAATCAGGCAAGCCAATACTAGATGGTATCCAGAGCTTATCAAAAGTATTTTTTAAGATAATTCATGTGATAAATGCACTACTCACCGATAGCTGCTTGTGCTGCGATTGGTTATACAATAGGTATGTATGGAGCAGGTACACTAATTGGATTGTTGGGGTTATTGCTATGCTTTTATATTACATGTTTGATATTTATCTTAGTATTTTTAGGATTAATTCTAAAGCTATATTGTGGCATAAATATATTTAAATTACTTGGATATATCAAGACAAATACTTATTGTATTAGGTACTTCATCATCAGAAACAGTTCTACCAAATTTGATGGAGAAACTTGAGAATTTAGGCTGTGATAAATCGATTGTAGGTCTTGTGATACCAACAGGATATTCTCTTAATTTAGATGGCACAGCTATATATTTATCACTAGCTGCGATATTTATAGCACAAGCGTTAGCTATTGAGCTTACTTTGAGCCAGCAGGTTTTTATGCTACTAATTATGGTGATTAGTTCAAAAGGAGCTGCGGGTGTTACAGGCAGTGGATTTATCATATTAGCAAGTACTCTTAGTGCCTTGGGTGTTGTGCCAGTTGCAGGTATTGTGATTATCTTGGGTATAGATAGATTTATGTCAGAAGGGCGCGCTATTACAAATATGATCGGTAATACTATTGGAACAATTATTATATCTAAGTGGCAGAAAAAATTAGATATTGGTAAATTAAATAGTGAGCTGAGAGGGTAAACAAATCCATCCTATTTTTTCGGTACTTTTGCAATCTACTTTTAGGTTTATCAGGAACAATCATCTCTATAAAACCTTGCTCTAAAACTGGATTCAGATACCTATCAGCAAATATTTAATGACTATCGAACCTTAGAGAGATCTTGAACAAGTTATTTGAAAGTTATCAAAATGAAAAGCTTAAAGGAAATGCTAGAGACAGCCAAAATATGCATGATAACTCTAATATAAATCCTAGAAAAATATATTTGTTTAAAAAAATAATAATAGTGTTATCAGAATTTCAAGATAGTACGACATTACTCACTGATGAGCAAATCAGTATGATCATAGTTGATTATGAAATACTATTTAAAAAAAATATAAAAGATCAAGCGGTTTTCAGCCTGTTGATGTATATAGTATGATGAATGATTATATTAATAGATTATGGAATTATTTAGGTGCAACATATGAGTATATAGAATTGTTAAAAAAACTTTCTAAGTACAAGATTGATGATATAGCATCAATTGCGAAAAATGTTTTAGTAATAGCTTTAGAAAATCAAAATAAATCTAAAAGTTTAAGTTTATATTATAGATAATATTGTAACAGGGATTGCATCTTATTTTAAAAATGTTAAATGATAAAAGAAATTAACGAGTTCACAGAAGAGGAACTAAAAGAGTCAACTAAAACCTAACAACTCTATCAAAACTTTCCAAAAGCTTAGCATTATGAGTAATGAAAATTACAGTTTTATTTTGCATAAGCGTAATTAAGTTTTCAAAAACTAGCCTTTCAGTTTCTTTATCGAGCCCTTCAGTAGGCTCATCTAGTATTAGTATTGGCTTATCTTGTAAGAATGCACGCGCTAAAGCTAGGCGCTTTTGCTGACCACCAGAGAGTTGTCTACCAAGCTCACCAGTCCAAGTATCAAGTCCTTTTGGTAATGATTCAACATGTTTTCTTAATTCAACTTTTTCTAAGGCTTCTAGTAGCTCTTCTTCAGTAGCATTATCTTTAGCAATCTTTAGATTCTCTCTAATAGTTGTGTTAAAGATATGTGGAGACTGATTAATCACAGTCATTAAGTTTCTAAGTTGATCCTCGTTAAATTCCTTGATATTTCTACCGCCAATAGTGATTTTGCCACTATTAACATCCCAGAATCTAGCAAGCAGATTAATAATTGTAGATTTACCTTTTCCCGTTGGTGCAAATAGTGCGATTTTTTCATTTTGCTTGATTTCTAAACAAAAATCTTTAAGCACTGATTGCTCTGCATTATAGCCAAAATCAACATTATTGAAGCTAATACTATAGTTATCCAAGCTAATATCAGAGTTTGTTGGATACTCAACTTCTGCTTTGGCATCTGTAATATTTAATATCCTTTTTGATGCAGAAATTGTTTTACCTAGGTACTGGTACGCTAGTGGTAATGGCATAATTGACTCAAACATCGCCATTATCGCCAAAAATATCAAAGCAATAAATGCGCCACTTATATAGCCACTCTGAGTTAGTTTAACTGCAAAAACTGTTACCATAACTACAGTTAAGCCTAATGCTAAAGTCATTAAAGCACTGCCAAAACCACTTATAAAACTGATTTTTTCTTCTTGGTTTAGTAGTTCAGAATTTTGCTTTTTAATCTTTTCAAGATGCTTACCTTCTAAGTCAAAGATTTTAAGCTCTGCTAGAGAGTTAATATGTTCGGTGATATTTGTCTTTAGCTCTGCACTAGTGTGATTAAGATCTTGAGTTTTTTTCATGGCTAATAGACTACTAACTAACGGTATTACAAACCCTATTAGCAACAGTGCTATAAATGTAAGTAGTGCAAGGCTTAAGCTAAAGAAACTAAATAATATGGCTGTAGTTATACTTGCTAAGACAAATACAACGGTTGGGGAAATTATACGAATATATAGATTATCTAATGCACCAATATCATTGACTAGACGTGTAAGTAAGTCGCCACTTTTATACTTGTATAAGTGAGAAGGTGCAAGTGGTTCAAGCTTTTGATAGAACCATACACGAATATCTGTGATTATCCTAAAAGTTGCTTCGTGTGTTAGTATTCTTTCACCATATCTACTTAGTATTCTACCAAGTGAGAAAGAGCGTACACCAGCAGAAGGGTGAAAATAGTTAAATGAAGTTGCAATAGCATAGGTAGTAGTAGCCAAATAACCAGTATATGAGATAAACCAACCAGATAGTGACATCAGACCTATACCCATAAGTATCGCTGACCATGCAAGTAGGGTACCCAAGAGCATCCATTGAGTTTGATTTTTAAACAGCTTTATAAATGGTATTAAATTTCTCATGCTGTTACCTCATTTCTATAGAAGTTATAGAACTCACTATTTTGATCGCCAACTAGCTTTTCAAATGTTCCTGTTTCAACTATTTTTCCATCTGCTAAAACTACAATTCTGTCAACACACTCTAGGAAGCTTAGTTTGTGAGTTAGCATAATCACAGTTTTATCATTCCAATTTGATTTTAATGAGTTAATGATTTTTTCTTCACTATCTTTATCTAGACTTGCTGTAGGCTCATCAAGAATTAGGATATCATGAGGTTTTAGATATGCACGAGCTAAAGCTAATCTTTGTGCTTGACCTCCAGATACTCCTATATTCTGTTCGCCAACTTCTGTATCTAAACCATTTGCGAGAGAGCTTATAAATTCATTTAGATCAGTATTTTGTAGAGCTTGATTTATTTGCTCACCTATAGCATTACTATTAGCTAATAACAGATTATTCTTGATAGAACCTTTAAATAATGATGAGTTTTGTCCTAGCCATGAGATATTTCTAAGCCAAGATTTTTCTTCAAGATTTTTTAGCTCAATAGTGTTATTAACTAAGATATTACCTTGATATTTTATAAAACCAAGTAGTGTATTTATTAGTGTTGTTTTACCTGCGCCACTAGCTCCAACTATAGCTATTTTTTCTTTGTGATTAATATCTAAAGAAACATTATCAAGAGCTATTTTATCATCATACTTTACTATCAGATCTTTGATGTTTATAGAGTTTACTTTATCGTTAAATATTTCATTTCTTTCTTGATGAGATGGTTGCATCTCAAAAATTTTAGAAATTTCTAGAGCTGCGCCAACTGCTTCAGCTTTTGCATGATAATGTGTACTAAGCTCACGTAATGGCATAAAAAATTCTGGAGCAAGTAGCAGTATAAATAAGCCACCTTGCAAAGTGATATTGTTTAATGACCACCAAATATCATTACCTGCACCAGTATTGATAAAGCCCATACCAAGATATATCGCAACAAGAGCGATCGAAGCAGCAGCAAAAAGCTCTAGTACAGCCGAAGATAAAAAGGCAATTTTAAGAACTTTCATTGTGCGGATTCTATAATTATCAGATGCTTCGTAAATAGTCTCGCTATGAGATTTGCTTTTATTAAAAAGTTTTAGAGTCGTAAGTCCTTTTAGAGTATCTAAGAAAGTCATACTCATTCTTGCAAGTGTTTTAAAATGTTTTTGACTCTCAGATTCTGCACCTAAACCTACCAAGATCATAAATAGTGGTATAAGAGGGGCACATATTAGTAGTAGAATCCCACATACTATACTTTGCGGAAATATAAACACTAGAATAGCCAGTGGCATTAGTCCAGATAAAGTTATTTGAGGTAAAAACTTAGTCAAGAAACCTGTTAACCCTTCAACTTGCTCCATTGCGCTAGTTATTATATTGGCATTAGAGGTTTTATTAAGCTCAATAGGGCCTAGACTATTAACATGAGCTAGGATATCTTCACGAATTTGTTTTTTTACTAATGTTGCGGCTTTGTAGCTTACTATTTCTCGGATCCAACTTAGACCAGCTCTAATTAATACAATCACAATAATCAAAACGAAATAAGTGCTTAGTTGGCCTAAGGTTGAATTTTGTAGATATGCTTCATAAGAGATATGAGCAAGTAAATATAGTTGACCTATTAGTAGTAGGCCACTTATGAAAACTATTAATACAGTTAATTTAATCCATTTTTTAGCAGGAGATGCGATATCTTTGAGCCAATTCCTTGCTAGTTTTTTATCTTCTTTAGATGCGTCTGAAAGCATTAGAAATTCATTAGTTTTTATTTTGTTTTAAATTATAACACAATAGAATTATAAACTTGTTTATCATGTCTAACTAGTGCTGAAATATACTAAAAAAAGGAGTTTTGTGGTAATTTCTATAGTAGTTTATTCGCTTTATAGTGAGGTTAGTACGATGAAAAAAAGATATTTAAGTTTGTCGGTATTAAGTTTGATGATATTACCAATGTTCTGTGAAGCTATTCCTAAGGCTACTTCTATGGATACTCCAGCTCAAAATATAACTAGTGATAGTAGTACAACTCAGCAGCAACCACAATCAGTTAAGACTTTAGCAGATGTTGAATCTGAAAATAATCAAGCAACTATTGATAACTCTAGTAAAACTCAAACTATGAAAGAAGAAATTAGCAATATTGATGATGCGGCTAATGGTTTGACTAGTTAGCTAATTTTATGAAAAAAATTAAAATAGCAATTGTAGCGACAGCTTTAGGATTATCTTCTTTAATCAGTATATGCTGATGATTTTGATTATTCGCAAGGAGACTCTTATCAAGCTGGTAAAGAATTTGGACAATCTGTTACTCAAGCAAAACAGAATATTATTGAGAAGACTAATAATGCTTCACAATCTATGAATCAAACATATAATGATGTTAAGAATAAATTTTCTGAAACAGCTAATCAGATAGTAGATCAAGCAAATAAGAGCAAAGAAGTTATAAAAGCAAAGGCAAATGATGCTTCAGATGCTTTGAATGATATCGCTAATAGTGCCCAAACAAAAGTTCAAAATTTTAAAAAAGGATTTGATGATGGCACTGATGAGGCAAGTAGCGGAGCAACAATGGTTTTTTAGATAGTTAAGTAGATATAGTATGAAAATTTTAAAAAAAATTCTTGGAAAAATAAATATACCTTTAATAGTTTTTTTGGCTCTTGTAGGCGGCTTGTTACTTGTTGCAAATATAAAAAGTGAGCCAGTAAAAGAAGTCAAAGAAAAAGTAAATAATGCCGTTAATAACGTTTCTAAGTCACTTAATAGTGCAGCTAAGACTAATAGTAGCCCAATAGATTCATAAGATTATCTGAAGATAAATATAGTAGGATTAATTTTTATTTTCGTAACTACTTTATATAGTAAATGAATATTCCAGTATATCATTGAAATGCTTGAAGCAACTGCTAGTCCGTATACACCCCAATACAGTGTAAAAATACTTCCTAATACGATATTTAGAACTAAAGCAATATAGAATGCAATACAAGTATTTTTCTCAAATCCTGCCATATTAAGAATTGTTGCCACACAGCCAGAAAGTACATTAATAATTTGCCCAATCATTAGAATACAGAAAATAAAGTATGATGTCGTGTACTGTTCTCCATACATCAAAGTTATTGGATAACCACAAATAATAAGTCCTAAAATAGCGATAATAGATAGAACGAATATTATTCTTGTGTATGATGTTATCTTCTGTTGAAATATCTCTCTAGAGTTATTTTTGTAGTCATCAGCTATCTGTGACAAAACATTAGAGTTTACCGCATTCAAGACAAAGCTCACTAGAGCACTAAGTTGTAGCGCAACACCGAATAGTGCTACATCACTAGGACCTGATAGTCCTTTTAAAATGATAATATCAACTTGTGATAAAAGTAATAATCCCCATTGCATCAAGGCAAAAGATAAGTTGCTACCAATAGGTTTAGCACTTTCGAAGCTATATTTTGATGTTTGGATAAGCCATATAGATGTGACATATATGGTCATAAAAATCATCATTGTATCAATAAGCATTGCAGTGTCATTAATATATAAGACTATAAAAGCTACAGTTAAAAATAGCATAATAAGTCTTAAACCAAGTTGTATTAGGTTAGCAAAAACGACTACTCTTCTTGCAACAAAGAATGATTGAAATATATTTGCCATAAAAAATGGTACGGCAAACAACAGTGCAAAATTTTCTATTGAATTATCACTATGTTCAGAACGGTTATAAAAAATTATAAAAGCAATTACTATAATTACTATGGCGAAGCCTCGTTTGAAGTACCAGTTATGAACTCTAAATGTTTCTTTATGACGCTCAAAATTACTTTCTAAGTCAGATTTACCCCAAGTCCTAGCTAATATACCTCCAGCTCCCATAGTCGCAACTACTGCTATGATAGTAGCGACAGTAACACCAAAGATATAAAAACCATAATCTTTCATATTTAAGTGGCGAGCTAAAAGAATAGCTGTAATAAATGCACATGCTTGTCCTAAAGCTTGAACTACCATTGTTTGTAAAGATTTAGATAGTATATGGTTAGAAAGTATTTTTTTTATCAAGATTAGCTAATGGTTTATTTATCAATTAAATTTAAGGAGATTTTAACAGTAAAGAACAAATAATATAAGGATAATTTTGACTAGATTACTTAGTTTGTGTATTGAAAGTTTCTAGTGCAAGAGCAAGAGAGCCTTTGACACCTGTATTGTCACCAAAAGAAGCAGGTACTATAAAGTTATCCATGTCTTTTAATGCAGGATAATCAAAGTAGCTATTTAAGTATTGTGTTACATTTTTACGAATCATATCAAACAAGATTGTTTTATGCATTACACCACCTCCAAGAATAATTTTTTCTGGAGAAAATGCGCATATATAGTTTACTAATGCTTTTGCTAGATACTCCGCTTCAAATACCCATGCGATATGATCATCGTTAAGCGCTCCAGCATGAGCAACTTGCCATCTTTTATTTATAGCTGTACCAGAAGCTAAACCCTCTATGCATGCGCCATGAAAAGGGCAGCAGCCCTCAAATTTATCTTCAGGATTCTTTGGGATAAAAAGATGACCAATTTCAGGATGCATAGCTCCTTGAACTAATCTATTATTACATATAACACCGCCACCAACACCAGTACCAACAGTTAAATATAAAAGATTTTCTAGATCTTGAGCACAACCCCAAAGTTGTTCGCAAATTGCCGCGGCATTTACATCAGTATTAAAACCAATCGGTCCTTTATATACTGACTTTATAGCTCGAACTATATCAAAGTTCTGCCATGCTATCTTAGGAGTGTTTGTAATGTATCCGTAAGTTTTAGATTTAGTATTAATATCGATAGGTCCAAAACATGCCAAACCTAGAGCTTTGATCTCATAATTGTTCTGATAATTTCTTATTATACCAAGAACCTCAGACATTGTTTCTTCTAGAGTGGTAGTATCAGTACGGTGACGCTCTATTACATTTCCATCAAAATCACCAATAGTTGTAAAAAACTTGGTTCCACCAGCTTCTATACCTAGTAAATGCATATCAATCGATTTAATTAATGTATCTAATATTCTAAATATTATCACTGATAAGCTTAGTTTAGAATTATTTGATTGAATGTTTATTAAGTTTTTGAAAAAATTATTTTTGGTTTTCTAATTTATTAGTAAATATTTTCAGATCTTTTTTTTCAAAGTCATATTTTAATTCATTATTAGCTTGAGCTAGACAGTTTGATAGATATCCTTTTATAAAATTAATGCTATTATCATTCTCAAGTTGTCTAGAAATATGAAGAAGACTTTTTTGGATGCGTTTTGCTACCTGAAGATTATTGCTTCCATAAATTCTTATATATTCAAATCCACTTTTTATAAAACGATCTATCTCAATACCTTCCACATAAATATTTTTATAAATAACTTTGGTAGTAGATTCTGTATGATCAATTAGATACTTCAAACAACGATTAAGCGAATCAATAACACTAATAGCAGTTCCAGGATCATTTGTTCCGGGACTTAAAGCTTTAGCTGCGATTTCACTGAGAGTTTCTACTCCAAATATTGGATCTTCAATAAAGTTTTTTTCATTAGAGATAATAAAATTATCAGTAATTTTGCTAAGCATCTCTTTAGATAAATATTTGGGAGATTTGATATAAGCTATAATCTCAGAGCTAGCTAAGTGTTCTCCTTTGTATTTTACAATGTATAGTTTTGCATTTAGTTTTTCACAATAGCTGTTTAGAAGTTCTAGATGAATTTCATTAAGAAATCCATACTTATCAGAGTAAATTGGTAGTGCCTCTTCTGGTATTCTTTCTTTATCAAGTTTATTACAGTACATGTACGGATTTTTTGTATATTGTTTAACTGTAGAAAAAGCTTGTTTCTCTGTTTTTTGCAAGATAGTTTTTATTTGTCCAAGTTTTGCAATATTGTCAATCCATACAATAAACGTAAGAATAATCCATATAAAAACGAGTATAGTAATAATAAATATTAAAAAGATTCCTGTTTGATTAAAAATTCCAGATTTAAGACCAATAGTAGCAACAACCCCATATATAAAAGCACCGATAAAGGTTGATGTGGCTTTATGAGAGGTACTGTCTCTTAGAAGTATAGATAGTACTCTAGGTGTTCCGGATTCACTAGCTGATGTATAAGCTGTAACTATAGCACCTACAGCAAAAACCATTGCTGCAATCATAATATTTGTAATTATAGATAATAGAGTGGTAACAGTATCTTTATTAATAGTTGTGGAATAGAAATTTATACCTATTTTCTAAAATAGATAAGCTAGATTGTATTCTCAATGTTTATAGAGATACCAAAATGTACTTCATTAGGTGTCAAGTAATTTAAACATTTCTTAGGTCTATTATTCAAGTCTATCTGTAACTTTCTAATGTATTGATGAGATATATTGTTAAAGTTAGTACCTTTAGATATAAATTGTCTGATATACCTATTCATGTTTTCATTAATACCTCTTTGCCAAGGACTGTATGGATCAGCAAAGAATACTTTGATGCCAGTCTTGCTAGTTAGCTTCTTATGTTTAGCAAACTCTTTACCATTATCAAATGTAGCTGTTAATATTTTATGACCATTAGATACTTTGTACAATATTCTATTGATTGAATTAGCTGTTCTATCTATAGACTTGGCTAAAATAGTAAATCTGCTAGCTCTATCGACCATTGTTACAATAGCAC
>NZ_WBSX01000041.1 GCF_009823375.1 Francisella noatunensis subsp. noatunensis
AGAGAATTAATGAAATGCTAAATAATGTAACTTTTATTGATGGCATTTCTGAGCATGAAGTTGACAAAATAAAACAGGATAAAAATTATGCCGCTTAATTCCCATACACTAGATTTGACAATAACTCGCATTATAGTCACTATTTATACTAGTGCGATTAAGTTCCTTTTTTATAGCTCTTTCACTATAGCCAATTTTATTGGCTATTTGAGATGTTTGGTATCCTAATTTAAGTAATTCTTCTATACAATATCTATTTGAAAGAGTTAAGTGCTTTGGCATTTTTTAGTTCCTTATCGTTTATTTTAGTTTCGTCAAAACCTAATAAACTATATTTGGAACTCTCTTTCAACTATTTAAAACTTTCAGAATACAATCTAGCATTACTTTTTCGTTTCTTATGCCGTTATTTGCAAGTTTTAGCTTTTGGATAGATGGTGTGTTTGTAGGTCTCCTAAAAACTGTAGCAATGAGAAATGCGATGATTTTATCAGCAGGAGTGTATATTGCTTCTGTTTTTTTATTACAATCTTATGAAAATTATGGCTTATGGATTGCGCTAATATTATTCTATATAGCTAGAATAGTATTTTTGATGCCTCCACTAGGTCAGTATATTAAAAAAGGAGTTTAAATGCCGCATATAATCTTAGAAGTACCTCAACAATTTGATACAGAATTAGCAAAGAAGGTAATAAATTTAGCATAGCAATTTTTGGTAGAAAAGTTGCCAACTAAATTAGAAACCTTTAAAAGTAGGGTTTATATATACAGCTTTAGTAGTGTAGCTGGAGATGATAGCCTAGATGTAATCCATGTGCAGATAAAAGTTCTAAAAGGAAGAAAGCCTGAGCATCTAGAAAATATCTCACAACAATTGAAAGCTAAAATTCACGAATTATTAAATCCTGAATTAATTTAGACAATTATAGTGTAACTCTAGAGTTGATGGAGCTATCTACTGCTTATGCTAATTAATATTTGATTATCATTATTATTTCACTAATATATACTAAAATCTTCAAACTTAGATTATTAGAAAATTAATGAAAAACTATAATAGATTACTATTTTCATCATTAGGAGCTGCTTTTGAGTTCTATGATTTTGCAATATATTCAGTATTTGCTGTAGCAATTGGTAGTAAGTTTTTTGATAAAAGTAGTTCTATAAGCAATACTTTATTAGTTTTTTTAGTTTATATCGTTGGCTATCTTGTGCGTCCTATTGGTGCTTGGGGTTTCGGATATCTTGCTGATAAGAAGGGTAGAGCATTTGTCTTGAGGCTTAATATGTTCTTACTATTTTTTGCGACTCTAGCACTGGCTTTTTTACCCACGATAGAAAGTATTGGTGTTTTTGCTACTATTTTGTTTGTTGGATTACGCTGTATACAATCATTGGCAGTGGGAGCTGAGATACCAGTATCAGTAGTATATATTGTCGAGAACTACCCTCAAAGACAAGGCTTTATGACTAGCATAGTGTTTTGTTGTTTAAGTATTGGGATTATGATGACATCACTTGTACTGTTTATATTAAATCATTTTACTAGCCAAAGCTTTATAGAAAATTATGGTTGGCGGATTGGATTTTTCATAGGTGCTTGTTTTACATTTATATTATTTTTCTTGAGAAAAAATATTGTTGATATTCCTAACGTTGTTGAAGCGTTTGATAGACCACGCTCTGAAAACTCTATGTTTATAGTGAAAGTAATTATTGGAATAGCTTTAGTTGCTTGTATTGCTATGTTAACTACCCAGCTATATATGTTTTTACCTGCGTATAAACAAATGTATGTAGAGTCAAATTATGATATTTCTAATTTACTTCTAACGGGTTCTATAATTATGGCAATTAGTTGTTTGGTAGGTGGGTTTATTAGTGATTATGTATCTAAGTCTAAGATGATGGCATTATTGATTTTGATAAGTATTGCAGTAACCCCAATCTTTTATAAAAATATGATTGCTGGAACTGATGTCTTTGTATGTTTTATTATTTTGTCAATTATAATGGGATTTTTTGCTTCAACATATAATATGATTATTACAAATTTCTTTAGATTAGAGTATAGATGCCGTGGTTATGGTATTGCTTATAATCTAGGATATTTGATATTTTCTGCAGGTATACCAGTCTTGACAATATCTCTTATAGCTACAACTAATAATCTTCTGGTACCAGTATATTTAATTGTATTTGCTGGAGCGGTATCATTTTTTGGGATTGTTACAGCTAGTTGGTTTATGAGAAAGGCTTAAATATCATCGCCGAAGGGTCTGATTTGAATTGATTATATAGTTCAATTATATATCTATCAGTCATTGAGGATATATAGTCGCTTATAATTCTGGCTTTCTCGTGAGTGTTTTGCGTATTATAAAATATAGCACCAATATCATCTGGTAATAGGCTTTCATCTGGAGTTGAGCTAATCAAAATATCAAAAATCTCTGAAATTATTTCTCGACCACGATATCTTAGGACATTGAGTTTAGGTGATTTTATTATTTTAAACAAAATATATTTTTTCAGTACTTCGACTTGTTTTCTAATCTCATTATTTAAATATACCTTTGAAATAATTGGAACTTCTAGGTTTAAGTCTAGCTCAATATTTTGAATACAACTATTAACTAGTTTTGAAGTTAATTTTGTGCGTAATAAGCTATTGTTAGTAATATTTTTTGATATTCTATATATCTCTGTGCTATCTGCATTGAAATCAATATAATCTGAAAATATATCTTTGAGGATATTTTGAATTTCATCCTTAGTAATCTCTAAATCGTTAGGCATTGCATTATAAATTTTATCTAGAAGCTTGTTATCAATACTTGCCATAGATAGTGGATCTATAAATCCGCCTTTAAGAGCATCTTCGACATCATAAGTTGAATAAGCAATATCATCTGCTACATCCATAATATAACATTCTATAGTTTTGAAGTTTTCTATAGTTGTTATGCCATAAGGCTCGAGGAGTTTTTGTTTAATATCTTCAACTAGTCCTGACTCTTCATGATAATAGCCCTTTGTAAGCTTGCCTAGATCACTAATTGATGGAATGTGCTGATCATATTTTATAGTTGCTGCAAGAGTTCTATATGTGAGATTTAAACCAAAAGTTTGCTTTTGATCAATATCTTTTTTCGTAGTATGTGATATCAGTCGTAGCGTCTGAGCATTACTTTCAAAACCACCAAAATTATGCATTTTTTTATTTAAGGCAACTTCACCGTTATGACCAAAAGGAGGGTGTCCAATATCATGGCAGAGTGCTGCTGTTTCAATTAGATCATAATCTAAATTTAGTCCATGTTCTGGGTTAAGTTTAACAGCTATAGATTTGGCTATTTGCGCCACCTCTAGAGAGTGAGTAAGCCTATTTCTAAAAAAGTCATTTTCAAAACTAGGGAAAATTTGTGTTTTTGCTTGAAGTCTTCTAAATGATGAAGAGTGAACAACCCGTGCATAATCCCTTCTGAAAGCAGAAAAGTTATCCTTTTTTGATATATCTTTATTTTGTCTTAGATAATCATTTTCATGATAAAGATTTATTGCCATATACACTCTAATATAATTTGTAATTATACTTTAAATATTAGAGTAAATGATTAGATATGCAATATTTTAGTAGTAAGAAAGATAAAGAGACTAAGAATAATTATTCTTGAACATCAAATCTGCCAAGCATCATAACCTTATGCCAAGCTTTTGCAAAGTCGTTTACAAATTTCTGCTCATTACCATTTTCAGCATAAACTTGAGCTACAGCTTTAAGTTCAGAATTTGAACCAAAGATTAGATCTACAGAAGAAGCAGTCCACTTTTGTGCACCAGTTTTTCTATCTATACCGATATACTCACCATTGTTTGTATCAGATTTTTCCCATTTTGTAGACATATCAAGTAAGTTTACAAAGAAGTTGTTATTAAGCTGACCAGGAGTTTTGGTAAATACACCTTCTTGAGAGTCATCGTAGTTTACATTTAGTGTACGCATACCACCAACTAAGACAGTCATTTCAGGGATATTTAGATTAAGCATGCTTGCTTTTTCAACTAGTGCTTGAGGTAGCTTGTTAGATGCTAGACTACTGTCACTATAGTTTACAAAACCATCAGCTTTTGTTTTTAGATAGTTGAAAGACTCTATATCAGTTTGAGCTTGAGTAGTGTCTGTTCTACCTGGTACAAATGGTATTACTATAGTATAACCAGCTTCTTTAGCTGCTTGTTCAACACCTACATTACCGCCTAGTACTATTAAGTCAGCTAATGATACTTTAGTGCCATCTGTTTTGCTATTGTTAAAGTTGGTTTGAATCTCTTTAAGCTTAGCAAGAACAACTTCAAGTTTAGCAGGTTCATTCATTTGCCAATCTTTCTCAGGAGCTAAAGCAATTCTTGCACCATTTGATCCACCTCTATAGTCGGTTTTACGATAAGTAGAAGCTGAATCCCAAGCAGTTCTTATAAGTTGTTGATTCGTTAATCCAGAGTTTATGATATCTTGCTTAAGTTGAGCGATATCTTGAGCTGATACTTGCTTGTAGTCAGCAACTGGTACAGGATCTTGCCATATAAAGTTTTGCTCAGGAATCCAAGGACCTATATATCTAGATTTTGGACCCATATCTCTATGCGTTAATTTAAACCATGCTTTAGCAAATTCTTCTTTAAATTCTTCAGGGTTATTGTAGAATTCTTGAGTATATTTATTAAATCCATCGTCTTCTTTTAATGCTAAGTCTGTTGTAAACATTATAGGTTTATGTTTTACACCTGGCTTATGAGCATCAGGAACCATATTTTCTGGCTTAGCATTTGTAGGAGTCCATTGATGAGCTCCAGAAGGGCTAAGAGTTTTTTCCCAATTTAAGTTATATAGGTTATGTAAGAAATCATGATTCCAAAAAGTTGGTGTAGAAGTCCAAGAGCCTTCAAGACCACTACCCATAGTATCATCACCCATACCAGTACCGTAGCTATTATGCCATCCTAAGCCCTGTTGCTCGATAGGTGCTTTATCCGGAGCAGGACCAATATCTTTTTTGATATCTTTCTCTGGAACTCCACCATGAGTTTTACCAAATGTGTGACCACCAGCAATAAGAGCAACTGTTTCTTTATCAGTCATACCCATAGCTCTAAAAGCTTGGCGAATTTCACTAGCAGCACCTTTTATATCAGGTTTGCCATCTGGACCTTCAGGGTTTACATATATCAGACCCATTTGAGTTGCTGCATAAGCTGGAGCAAGCTTGCCATCTTTGACATTACTAGACATTAGCTGTTCAGGAGATATACCCCAGTTTGTATCATCGCCTTGCCAATCGTCTTCTCTACCAAAGGCAAAACCAATCGGCTTCATACCCATTGATTCTAATGAAACAGTACCAGCTAAAACAATCAAATCAGACCATGATACAGCATCACCATATTTCTGCTTGATTGGCCATAAAAGCTGTCTTGCTTTATCAAGGTTAACATTATCTGGCCAACTATTTAGCGGAGAGAATCTTTGCTGACCACGATTAGCACCACCACGACCATCTGCTAATCTGTAAGTACCAGCATCATGCCAAGATAATCTAATAAAGAAAGGACCATAATTACCAAAATCAGCAGGCCACCAATCTTGAGATTGGGTCAAAAGATCTTGCATATCTTTTTTAAGTTCATCAGTATTTAACTTCTTGAAAGACTGGTGATAGTCATAGTTTTTGCCCATTGGACTATCAAGCTTATTTAGATTACGTAATGGCGATAAATCTACACTTTGAGGTGTAGTCATTTCGGTATTTTTGTTATCAGCTATAGCACTATTTGATGCTAGTAGCATTCCAGACATTCCTAATGCTGTTACAATTTTCTTTAGCATGGTGATTTCCTCGCTATAAAGTTAACTTATAATACAAGATTCTTCTTATATTTTCTAAACTGAACCAAATCTTATCTTTAAAATAAAATTAAGGTCTATAAGTGATTGTATGTAAATGAAAAAGTCAAGTCAAATAGTATATGGTTATAAGCTCTATAACAAATTCTTATAAGTCCTGTAGCTTTATATAGAGTTGATTTCAATTTATTTATAATCCACCAGTGATATCAATAATAGTACCGGTGCAGTAGTTTGCACCATCTGATAATAACCAAATAACTCCACTAGCAATCTCTTCAGGATAACCACTCTTTTAAGCGGGATTTTGTGTTTGATTTTATTAACTCTAGCAGCATCACCAGATAGTTTATTGATATCTGTATATGTAGAGCCAGGTCTTATACAGTTTACTAGGATTCCTTCATCAGCTAGTTCTTTTGATAAGCCTTTTGTAAGAGTATCAATTGCACCTTTGGTACAAGCGTAATCTATATACTCATTAGGCGAGCCAGAGCGAGATGCACCAGATGATATATTAATAATCTTACCACCGCTATAACCATATTTTTGCGACATATTTTTTATAGCATGTTTTGCACATAGAATATTCCCAATAGCATTTACTTGGAATACTTTTTGTAGACGATCAATACTCATATCCTCTAGACGAGAAGTATGAAAAATCGTACTAGCGTTATTTATAAGCGCATACATGGAGCCATGGTCAGATATAAATTCATCAAACATTTTTTTGATATCTTCTTCATTTGCTATATCAGCACAATAAGTTGATATATTGATATTATAGCTAGATAGCTGTGTTTTTAGCTTATCAATATTCTCATGATTTTTATTATAATGTAAACCAACATTATAACCAGCTTTTGCTGCAGCTAAAGCTATGGCAGATCCAATCCCACCATTAGCGCCTGTTATTAAAATATTTTTAGTCATTATTAAAGCTCAATAAATTATTTTATCGCAATTCTAGCAGATGCTCTCAAGCAAGTCTCTTTCTACAGCGATAGCAGCTTGTTTTTGTGAGTCTTTGAGGTTATTAATCAATATTGAGAATATATATTGCTTATCATTAGTGTAAAGATATCCAGATAGAGAAACTGAAGTTGTTCCGGTGCCGGTTTTTGCATAAACTTTACCTTTTAATATCGCGCTTGAGCGATTTTTAAGTGTACCGGTTTCTCCATATATTGGTAGTAGACTCCTAAAAAGCTCAAAACTCTTATGCTGAGATATCTGTTGTAATAGATTACTAATAAAATCAGCTGATAATAAATCATTATCTGACATCACAGCACCATCTTCAATTTGAATTTGGCTAGTGTCAATTTTAAGCTTACTTTTTAGTATTTCATCAATAGCATTTTTGCCAGATACGATACTTCCGACTTGATTATACTTATAGCCTATAGTTCTTGTGATTGTCTGAGCATAGAGATTATCGGATACCAAAAGCATATGTTTTAGCAACTTTGTTAGATTAGCTGATTTATGATCTGCTAAAAATATTAGATTGTTTGGAAGTTTATTTGTGACTTTTATTTGTTTGGATGATGAAATTTTAAGCTGTGCAAGTTGAGCTAAGACAGCTTGTTGCATATGTCGTTGAGGATTTTCTATGGCAAAGCTAAAGGTATAATTGTTTAATGGTAGGCAACCATTAAGAACAAGTTTATGATCCACATAATTAGAGCTAAATTGGCAAGTCTTTAGCTGCTCTGGTTTAGCTACAACTAGCTTATTCACAAAATTAATTTTCTCACCATCAGTTTGCTTTATTTTGAAGGAGTTAGAGCTTGGTGTAAGTTGAAGGGTTATTGCATTTTCATTCAAGTTATATATTGAGCTTGGAGCTCCGTAACCAAATATAGAACTAGTATTGCTTTGATTGATAGGTATATCACGCCCCTTAAAGTAGCTGTTTACAAAGTAGATATTCTTTATGCTGTGGATATGTTTTTTTTGTAAGCTCATTAAAAGTTTATTCAAGTCCCTGGTAGTAAAACTTGGGTCACCTGAAAACTCAATATAGAGATTGTTAACACTATGATATTAATATAATCATAATATATAGCAGTTGAGTATTTAAAGTGTTTACCAAGAAATAGTAATCCTGAGATGCCCGTTAATAATTTAGTGTTACTAGCGGGCATGAAGTTTTTGTTAGAGTCTTTTGAAAAAATAACGGCTTTATTCTGAGAGTCAATAATTTTGATCCCAATTAGTGCTGATTCAAGATGATGATATTTTATTGAGTTATTTAGTTTCTCATTTAACTCTACAGAGTTAAATGAGAATGCTAAGTGAATTGTTAGTATGAAAAATAATAATGATTTAAATATTTTTGTAGACATTAAAGTCTTTGTATTTAACTTTCAGAAGCTTGATTATAGCTAAGATTCCAACAGATAGCTAATAATGCACTAGCAATTACACAAGAGCCCAATAAGAATATAAATACAGCATCCCAACCTAGCATAGTTGCGATAATACCAATTACAGCTTGAGCACCAACTGTACCTAAGAAATAGCCAAATAACCCTGTAAACCCAGCTGCAGTACCACCAGCTTTTTTAGGTACTAAGTCCAAAGCTAATATCCCGATCAGAGCGACAGGTCCGTAGATAAGTACACCCATAGCAGATAATGAAAGTAGTAATACCCAAGCAGTGTCACTATACCAGTATACAAACAAAGCACAGATGAACAAAAGCATACATATCACACCCATGGGAGCTCTACGACTACCAAAATATTTATCTGTTATCCAACCAATTATTATAGTTCCTGGAATCGCAGGTAACTCAAATAATGCAAATCCCAAAAGTCCTGTAGTTGTTGACATGTGTTTAACATGAACAAGGTAATACGTTGACCAGCTTAAAAGACCATATCTAGCACAATAAACAAAAGCATTTGCAAATGCAATTAGCCAAACCCATTTATTATTTAGGACATATTTAAAGAAGATTTCTTTAGCTGAAAACTCTTGTTCATGATGAGCTTCTGAAGTTGTATAGCCTTTGTATACTTCTATAGCTGGTAAACCCACTGATTGAGGAGTATCTGCACCAAAAATTAGAACTAATATTGATACAAATATACACATTGCACCAGCAACATAAAAAAGACCGTGCCAATTATCATTGAATATTAGTAGACCAATAGGTACAACCGCAATAGCTAAAAATCCTGCTCCGACATTATGAGCAGTATTCCAGATTCCCATTTTTGTGCCGCGCTCATTAGCACAGAACCAGTGTGTCATAATACGTGCACATGCTGGCCATCCCATACCTTGCACCCAACCATTGATAAGCATAGCAATGAATAACACAAGTACGCCTAATGATAATAAGCTAGGTAATATTAGGTTTATAAGTCCTGTGATAAATAATCCAATAGCTAAAAATATCTTTGCATTACTTCTATCTGAGATATTTCCCATCAAAAATTTACTTATACCATAAGCAATACCTAAACCAGCCCCAATTAGTCCAAGCTCATCTGGAGTTAAGGTTGTAATATACTGTTTTGATACATCGAAACTACTACGACCAAAATAGTATGTGAAATAACCTATATAGGCTACTAAAAACATTCTTAGGCGCCAATGAGGGTATGCTTTTTGAATTTGCTCTTTAGCTAATAAAGGCAGAGCTTTCGCAGGTTTAAGAAAATTCATCGTTAATTAGTAAATATTAAACACTAGTAGCTTGGTAGTTTAGTTTAAATTTTGGTATTCGGCAATATAAATTAACTGTTTAATTGGGATGCCTTAGATGATGATTAGAATTTTTTTGGAAAAGGAATGTTGGGGTAGGCAGGTGGTAAATCTAAACCTTTAGCTGCTTCTACACCTCTTAGTATATCTGGTCTATCAGTGATGATACCATCAACTTTACAGTCGATTAAATTATTGATAACTTCATAGTTGAAATCGCTACCTTCATCTTCTGTCCAGCCCCAAGCCACAACTTTGACACCTAGTTTATGAGCCTCTTCAACATCTTTTTTAGTTAGATCTTTTTCATAAGGTTCCCAGAATGTACCACCTAATTTTTTGACCATCAATGGATAGTTGTAATTATAGTCTTTAGAATCAAGTGGAGCTGTCCATTTTTGATAATCTGTCATCTGCTTTGCTTGTTCAGCACTCATTGGCTCTGTTGTATGATCTGTTAAATATGCTGTTTTAACTTTTGGATTTAATTTCTGTAAATCTACTAAAGCTCGCCATTCAAAAGATTGCACTTCAACATTATCAGTCATATCTGTCTCAACTAAAACCTTATTTAAAGCTTTAGCCATTTCTTCAGCAGTCCAACTTGCATTCGGGTCATAAGGGTTGGTTTTTATCTCAATTTGTAGACGAACTCTACTGCCAACATTAGATTTGACATAGTTAATAATTTCTTCTAGCGTTGGCATGTGAACATTATCCATATCAATATGATTAGGATACATTTTAGCTGTTGCAGAGTCAGGTTTTATATATCCAACTGTGTATTTTTTAACTTGATCTAAAGTAAGATCTTTTATTGGAGTTTTTTCTGTTACCCAATTACCATTTTCATCTTTTGTAAGATCTGGGTTTAGTGTTAAATCGTGTGTTACAACTAAAACTTTATCTTTAGTCATATTTACATCCATATCAACAACATCAACACCAACACGCATAGCTTCTGTATACGCTGGTAATGTGTTTTCTGGAGCGATAGGTCTAATACCTCTATGAGCATAAATGTTTATAACATCAGCAGTAGCAATACTAACACTACATACAGTAAGAGCGGTTGCGGTAATTTTTTTGAACATTTTTTACTTACATGATTTGGTTAAAAGCAGAAATATAATTACTTTTTTATCATCAAATAGCAACATTTTTATTTCAGAAAAATAGTTTTTTATGATAGTTGTTTACTTTATAATCACTGTAGTAATTTTATTCAAGATTAGTGATGTCTGTTAAAAAGAAGATTATAATTTTAGTGGCTGTACTAGTTCTATTATTTTGTGGCTTTATATATTATATTAGTGGCTCTAATGCTAAACAGATCCCTGGATATGTAAGCACTGATATTAGATATATATCCTCACAGGAAAGTGGTAGGCTTCTTAGATTAGATGTAAGTCAGGGAGAGTTTGTCAAAGAGGGACAGGAATTATTTCTGATTGATTCATCAAAAAATCAGACTTTATTAGATTCAAATAAATTTTTGTATAGTGCATCTCAAGCAGTATCAGAAAATATGTCTAAAGGTAAAAGACAACCATATCTAGAAAAGACAGCAATCGATATATCTAATGCTAAAGCAAATTTAGCTGTTGCATCTAAAGAGTATCAGCGTCAACAAATGTTATTAAAAGATAATAGTACTTCTCAAAAAGAATTTGAACAGGCACAAAGTAAATATATCCAAGCAAATAATCAAGTTGAAGCATTAGAGGTAATGCAAATTATTAATAATTTACCTGCTCGAGAGGATTTGCGAAATGCAGTAGACTTTATGTCAAAATTTATCAATAGTAATTCTAAATATTTACAACAAAAAATCAGTTCAGCAGATGTTAAGTCATTAGAAAGTGGTTATGTTTATCAGATTTTTTATCACAAAGGTGAAGAAGTACGGGCGTATAGTCCAGTAATGACTATTATAAATCCTGAAGATGTATATGTTTTATTTATCAAAAGATGATCTTGCTAGACTACATATTGGACAAACTATTGATTTTATTACACCTAATAATAAGAGTTTAGAGGCTAAAGCTAGTTATATCTCACAAAAGGCTGAATATACACCACCATTATTGTATGGCATAAACTCTGATTCAGAGATTTATTTTGAAGTGCATGCTAAGTGATTACTCCACAAATAGCTATGAGATTCATATCGGAGAGCCTATAAAGGTAGAGCTAAGATGATAAGTGACAAAGAGGATCAACTAATAATAGATGTTAAAAATTTTACCAAAGTCTATGGTGATAAAACTGTAGTTGATAATATCTCACTTCAAGTTAAGCAAGGAGATATTTATGGCTTTTTAGGACCTAATGGTTCAGGTAAGCCAACTTCTATGAGAATGATATGTGGCTTACTGCCAATAACAAAAGGCGAGGGTACTTGTCTTGGTTATGATATAGGTACTCATGCTAGTATTATAAAACAGCAAGTTGGCTATATGACTCAGAAATTTACACTCTATCCTGATCTGACAGTTAGAGAGAATCTCAAGATTTTTGCGAGACTTCATAGTCTAAAAAATATTAAAGAAGCTGTTGAGAAAACAATAGATAATCTGCAAATAGGTAAAGCTAGAGCGAATCAAAAAGCTTATGAGTTATCAGGTGGTTGGAAACAACGATTAGCTTTGGGTGTGGCAACAATTCATGATCCTAAATTATTACTATTAGATGAACCTACAGCCGGAGTAGATCCAAAAGCACGTAGAGAATTTTGGGACTATATATCAACACTATCAAGTAAAGGCATCACAACATTGGTATCAACTCACTATATGGATGAAGCAGAAAGATGCAATAAGTTATCATATATCGCTTATGGAAAGCTGTTATCTAGTGGTACTCAAAAAGATATTATTGATAGCTGTGGTATTAAAACATACAATATTTCAGGCAAAAATGTTTATAGCCTTGTGTTAGAGCTTCAAGATAATACTGAAATTGAGCAGGTGTCAATGTTTGGCAGTAGTGTACATCTTAGTGTTAAAAATAGTATTGATATTACACACATTCAAACAGAGTATAATCAATTTGAATGGCAATCAATAGAAACATCACTTGAGGATGCTTTTATATACTTGATGAGTAGCCAAAAGGATAACTTTGCATGAAGTATTTTGATATTAATAGATACTATGTGATTTTTCTCAAAGAGGTTATTCATATGCTTAGAGATAAAGTCACAATTGGATTAGTGATTGGTATACCACTTATTCAGCTAATACTATTTGGCTTTGCTATAAATATGAATCCAAAGCATCTAAGTACAGCAATAGTTAATGCTGATAAGACACTACAAACAAACTATCTAATCGAGAAAATTAATAATACTGGTTATTTTGATATCAAATATCAAGACATCTCAAGAGATGATGCGACAACACTAATGCGTAAAGGTAAGGTACAGTTTATTATAGATATACCACATAACTTTACTAAGCAAGTTTATCGTAGTGAATCTCCGAATATTCTAATAATAGCAGATGGAGCAAATGCAACTTCAAACTCAGGTGCTTTACAAGCTGTTGATAAGGTCAAAGAGATATACAGTCAATACTTTTCCAATAAACAAATGCCTCAGCCACAGCCTTTTAATTTTGTGATCCATAATAAATATAATCCAGAGAGTAAAACACAAAATAATATCGTACCAGCATTGGCAGGAGTGATTTTGACTATGACTATGGTTATGGTTACCTCTTTGACAATCACACGCGAGAAAGAGTATGGAACTATGGAATCTTTACTTGCGACACCTGTCACATCTCTTGAGATTATTTTCGGTAAGATTACTCCATATATTGTTGTTGGTTATATTCAGTTATTGCTTATTATAAAAGCTAGATTGTATTCTGAAAGTTTTAAATAGTTGAAAGAGAGTTCCAAATATGGTTTATTAGGTTTTGACGAAACTAAAATAAACGATAAGGAACTAAAAAATGCCAAAGCACTTAACTCTTTCAAATAGATATTGTATAGAAGAATTACTTAAATTAGGATACCAAACATCTCAAATAGCCAATAAAATTGGCTATAGTGAAAGAGCTATAAAAAAGGAACTTAATCGCACTAGTATAAATAGTGACTATAATGCTGAGATAGCACAGAAGCTATATCAAAGCCGCAGAACTTCAAATAATCATAAGCTATCCTGTAAAGTTAAAAAGCTA
>NZ_WBSX01000042.1 GCF_009823375.1 Francisella noatunensis subsp. noatunensis
CAATATAAATACAAAAAAGAAGGTGACTCTAAACAAGTTAAGATAAAGGATAGAGCGAGTATTTCTGAAAGACCTAGCAGTGCTAATAGAAAAAATCTTTATCACTTTGAAGGTGACACTATTGTTGGTAAAGACCATAAAGGTGCTATTGTAACAATGGTCGATAGAGCTAGCAGATTTACTATTTTAGCCAAGTCTATAGATAGAACAGCTAATTCAATCAATAGAATATTGTACAAAGTATCTAATGGTCATAAAATATTAACAGCTACATTTGATAATGGTAAAGAGTTTGCTAAACATAAGAAGCTAACTAGCGAGACTGGCATCAAAGTATTCTTTGCTGATCCATACAGTCCTTGGCAAAGAGGTACTAATGAAAACATGAATAGGTATATCAGACAATTTATACCTAAAGGTACTAACTTTAACAATATATCTCATCAATACATTAGAAGTTACAGATAGACTTGAATAATAGACCTAAGAAATGTTTAAATTACTTGACACCTAATGAAGTACATTTTGGTATCTCTATAAACATTGAGAATACAATCTAGCTTTTAATTAATTTATCATGATAAATATTGCTATAATATGTTTGTTAATTAAATTGGTATAAATAAGTAGTTGGTGGTTTTATGTGTGGAGTTATAGGAGTCGCTGGACCAAATCAGGTTAGTTATCCATTGTTTTATGGTTTAAGTCTTTTACAGCATAGAGGTCAAGATGCTGCAGGTATCGCGACTATGGATCAAGGACATTTTTTTATTTGCAAAAATACAGGGCTTGTAAGTGATGTATTTACAGATGAAAAGCTAGAAAAGTCAAAAGGTAAAATGGGTATAGGTCATGTCAGATATCCAACTGCTGGAAGCCTAGAGGCTGCAGATAGTCAGCCTTTTTATGTAAATAATCCTCACGGTATAGTCTTTGCGCATAATGGTAATTTGACAAATGTTGATGAGCTTGCGCAGATGTTACATGATATCGAAAGACGTCATCTAAACACAACTTCTGATTCAGAGTTGCTTCTGAACTTTTTTGCATGCGGTATGAATAAATCAAAAGGTTGCTCAACACCTGAGGCAGTCTATGAAGCTTGTGAGTTTGTTTTTGAACATGCTAAAGGTGGCTATGCTTGTACAGCGATGATAGCAAATTTTGGATTGGTAGCTTTTAGAGATCCATATGGTATTCGACCTTTGATACTAGGTGTTAAGGAGTATGATAATGGCGAGAAAGCATATATGGTTGCTAGTGAGAGTGTTTCTTTGGATATATCAGGATTTAAGATACTAAGAGATGTTGAACCTGGAGAAGTGATAATTATCACTGAAGATAGACAAGTTCACTCTAAAATATGTGCAAAAAATCCAGTTTTAGCACCTTGTCTATTTGAGTATGTATATTTTGCACGTCCTGATAGTATTATGAATGGCGTAAGCGTATATCAAGTTAGAGTTGATGCTGGTAAGGTGTTAAGTCAAAGAATCAAAGAGACATGGAAAGATAAAGAGATTGATATTGTAATCCCAGTACCGGAGACAGGTAGAGCATCAGCCCAAGAGATAGCTACTGCTTTGGGTGTTGAGTACCGTGAGGGGTTTGTCAAAAACCGCTATGTTGGTAGAACATTTATCATGCCCGAGAATGTCGATAGAAAGAATTTTGTAAGAAGAAAGCTAAATCCAATTCCAGCGGAATTTAAGGATAAGAATGTTTTGCTAGTTGATGACTCAATTGTTAGAGGTACAACATCTAAGCGTATTATTGAAATGGTTAGAGATTTAGGGGCAAAATCTGTATATCTTGCTTCTGTATCACCAGCTGTTTGTTATCCAAATGTATATGGTATTGATATGCCTGTTAAATCAGACTTGGTTGCGCATGGAAAATCGTTAGAAGAAATTCGTGAGTGGATTGGAGTTGATGGATTGATTTATTTACCATTAGAGGATCTAAAGCAAATAGTCCAAAAACAGAATCCTAAAATCACAGAGTTTGAAGATAGTGTTTTCTCTGGTAATTACATTACAGGTGATGTTGACGAAGCTTATTTGAACGAGCTAGAAAGACATAGAAAAGAGTTAAAAGAGTTAGAAAAGAAATATAAAGGGTTTGATAGCTAATGATTAGGATTTTTGAAGGGTTAAGTGCATTATCTCCATTTAAAAGAGAGAAGATTTTAGCAGATGCTAAAAAAATATCTAATAAAGTTGAGTCTGTATCTGCTCAATATATTCATGTTGTAGAACTTGGGGTAGAGTTAGATAGTGAGCAAGAAAATATAGTCAAATCTTTACTCAACTATAATAGAGAGTATGGCTCAGCTGAACCAAAAGGTCATACTTTTATCACTGCTCCAAGAGTTGGCACAATTTCGCCATGGTCGTCAAAGGCTACTGATATTATCCGTAATACTGGTATTAATGCTGTTAAGAGAGTAGAAAGAGCTGTTCTTTTTGGTATTGAGGGACAGGTTTCTGATAGTGAGCTAAGAGCTATAGAAAACTTAGTCCATGATCGTATGGTTGAAGAAGTCTTTACATGTAAAGATGACTTACACAGATTGTTTAGTGTAACAGATCCAAAAGAGCTTGAGTTTGTCAATGTGCTAGAAAATGGTGCTCAGGCTATCAAAGATGCTGATAAAAAGCTTGGTTTAGCTCTAAGTGAGCAAGAGATTGAATATCTAGCTGATGAGTATACAAAGCTTGGTAGAAACCCTACTGATACAGAGCTGTATATGTTTGCTCAAGCAAACTCGGAGCATTGTAGACATAAGATTTTTAATGCCAAATGGACTATAGATGGTCAAGAGCAAGATAAGTCATTGTTTAAAATGATTCGCAATACTACTGAGAAATCTCCGAAAGGTGTACTTTCTGCATATAAAGATAATGCTGCTGTGATAGAGGGTGCAACTGCTCAGAGATTCTATTCAAATACGCAAACTGGTGTTTATAATTTCAATCAAGAGGAAGTTGATATCTTGATGAAAGTTGAGACTCATAATCACCCAACTGCTATAGCTCCATTTAGTGGTTCAGCTACTGGTGTTGGTGGCGAGATTCGTGATGAGGGAGCTACTGGATTGGGAGCTAAACCAAAAGCTGGTTTAACCGGTTTTACAGTATCAAACTTAAATATCCCAAATTTTGAGCAAGCTTGGGAGACTAGCAAATATGGTAAACCACATCATATAGTTACACCACTTCAAATCATGCTAGAGGCTCCAATAGGTGGTGCTCATTATTCAAATGAATTTGGTCGACCTAACTTAAATGGTTATTTCCGTACCTATGAGCAAGAGGTTAACACATCCGCTGGTAAAGAGAGGTTTGGGTATCACAAGCCAATTATGATTGCTGGTGGTATGGGTAATATCAAGAGAATGCACGTTGAGAAAGGCGATATCAAAGTTGGTGCTAAGCTAATCTGTCTTGGTGGACCTGCGATGCGTATTGGTCTAGGCGGTGGTGCTGCATCATCTGTTGTATCTTCTGATACTAACTCAGAACTAGATTTTGCATCTGTACAGCGTGATAATGCGGAGATGGAGCGTCGTTGCCAAGAGGTTATCGATAGATGTTGGCAAATGGGTGAGCATAATCCAATCACATTTATCCATGATGTTGGCGCTGGTGGTATCTCAAATGCGTTTCCTGAGCTTGTCAAAGATGGTAATGTTGGTGGTCATTTTGAGCTTAGAAAGGTAAAAGTCGGCGAAGAAGGACTTTCTCCATTAGAAATATGGTCAAATGAGTCACAAGAAAGATATGTATTATCAGTTGATCCTGAGTCATTAGAACTTTTTGAACAATTTTGTAACAGAGAAAGATGTCCATTTGCAGTAGTTGGTGATGCAATCTCTGAGAAGCATATTACGTTGAATGATGAGTATTTTGATAATAAGCCTGTTGATTTACCAATGGGATTATTATTTGGTAATACACCACAAATGCATATTGATGTTAAAACTGTCAAAGTTGAACAAGATGCTTTTGATACAAGTGCTATTAAACTTGATGATGCGATTGAAAGAGTATTAAAAGTACCAGCTGTAGCTTCTAAATCATTCTTAATCACAATTGGTGATAGAAGTATTACGGGTATGGTTGCACGAGATCAAATGGTTGGACCATGGCAAGTACCTTTGGCTGACTGTGCTGTGACAACTGCTACAGTCGATAGTCAAGCTGGTGAGGCTATGGCAATGGGTGAAAGAACTCCTGTTGCGGCTATTAATGCGGCTGCTTCTGGTAGATTAGCAATTGCTGAGACTGTAACAAACTTATTAGCTTCTGATATTGAAAAGTTGAGTGACATTCGTCTATCAGCAAATTGGATGGTTGCTGCAGATCATGGTGACGAAAACCAAAAGTTATATGAAACTGTAAAAGCTGTCGGTATGGAATTTGCACCAGAGTTAGGCATTGCAATACCAGTCGGTAAAGATTCAATGTCAATGAAAACTAAGTGGTCAGATAATGGTCAAGCTAAATCTGTAACATCACCATTATCATTAGTGATTTCAGGTTTCTCACCTGTTACTAATGCACGTAAAACTCTTACACCAGTTTTAGTTGATGATAATGATACAACTCTTTTACATATTGATCTATCAAATGGTGCTGGAAGACTTGGAGCTTCATGTTTAGCCCAAGCTTATAATCAAGTTGGCAATGTTGCACCAGGTGTTGAAGCAAGTAAGTTGAAAGTGCTATTTGAAAATATCACTAAGCTAAAAGCCGAAAATAAAATCTTAGCATATCATGATGTATCTGATGGCGGTGTATTTGCAACTTTAGCAGAGATGTCATTCGCTGGGCGTAAAGGTCTAGATATCAATCTACAAACTCAAGATACATTAGCAAAACTTTTTGCTGAAGAAGTTGGAGTTGTTATCCAAGTTAAAAATAGCGATGTAGCATTAGTTGAAGAGATGTTTAAAGATACTCAAATTCACCTATGTGCAATAGCTAAGCTAAACTCTAATGATGAGTTAAATATCTTTGCAAATGGTGTGAAGGTATATTCAAATACGCGTGTAAACTTACAAAGATGGTGGGCTGAGACTTCTTATCAGATCCAATCAATTCGTGATAATAGCGAATGTGCTAAACAAGAGTTTGATAGTATTTTAAATATTGATGATAAAGGTATCTATGTTGAGGCGACATTTGATCTTGAAGAGGATATTACAGCTAAGTTTGTCAATGTTGAGAAACCAAAAGTTGCAATATTAAGAGAGCAAGGTGTCAATGGTCAAGGTGAGATGGCAGCAGCATTTACTACAGCTGGTTTTGAGGCTCATGATGTGCATATGTCAGATTTGCATGCTGGGCGTGTAACTTTGGCAGATTTCAAAGTATTGGTGGCTTGTGGTGGTTTCTCATATGGTGATGTTTTGGGTGCTGGCGGCGGCTGGGCAAAGAATATCCTATTTACAGAGAAGCTAAGAGATGAGTTTAGTAGGTTTTTTGGTCGTGATGATACTCTAGCACTAGGCGTGTGTAATGGTTGCCAAATGCTTGCTCAGCTTAAATCACTAATCAAAGGCGCTGAAAACTGGCCGATATTTATCAAGAATAAATCAGAGCAGTTTGAGGCTAGAGTGTCTATGGTTGAGATTCAAGAGTCTGACTCTATTTGGTTCGCTGATATGGCAGGCACAAAAGCTCCAATTGCCGTAGCTCATGGAGAGGGTCGTCCATTATTTGAAAATGACAACCAGCAACAATCTATGTTAGCAAGTTCGCAAGTAGCTCTTAAATATATTGATGGGCAAGGTCAAGCAACTAAGATGTATCCATACAATCCAAATGGTGCAATAGATGGTCTAACAGCTGTGACAGCTCTAAATGGTCGTGTCCTTACGATGATGCCACATCCAGAGCGTGTCTATAGAGCGATTACAAACTCGCATATCCCAGCAGAGTATGATGAGTATTCTGTATGGATGAAAATGTTTAGAAATGCTAGGAAGTGGGTTGGGTAGATCATGAAAAAAAACATAAGAGTATCAGCTGCTGTTATAAAGAGTGGTAATGAAATGTTATGTATTCAAAGAGGTGATAATAAGTTAAGTTATTTGTCCTATAAGTTTGAATTTCCTGGTGGTAAGGTTGAAGAAAATGAGCACCCAAGAGACACGGTGATGAGAGAAGTTCAAGAAGAATTGAAAATGAATATAATCGTTGAAAAAGAATATATGGTAGTCGAGCATGAATATCCGGACTTTTTTCTGAAGATGTACGTATACATTTGTTCAGTAGAAAGTAGGGAGCTGCAACTGACAGAGCATATATCTTATAAATGGTTAATGTCAGAGTTTTTACATACTCTTGATTGGGCAGAAGCGGATATTCTAATAGTAAATAAATTAATTGTAGATAAGAATGTATGATCAATTAGACTTACTCAAAGCAGGTGTTAATCAAAGTTACAGATAGACTTGAATAATAGACCTAAGAAATGTTTAAATTACTTGACACCTAATGAAGTACATTTTGGTATCTCTATAAACATTGAGAATACAATCTAGCACTATATTTCCCATATTTACTTGGTCTTGATAAAAGTTTAAGTGTGCCTCGTTTAGCAACTCCACGAAATAGAATAGCTGCGGGGTCTGTTGCAATTTGGGGGCTCTCAAACAACAATTTTTCCTGAGCAGTCGCCGAGTGGTTGGAATATTATAGGAGTATCTGATTTTAGAGATTTCTCTAACTTCAGTGCTGGTGATAAGATAATTTTTAGGGAGAAGTGATGCTTTTGATAAATTGTGACTTAGGAGAGAGGGGCGTTGCTCATCCTATCGATGATAAGTTGGTTAGATATATAGATATTGCAAATATCGCTTGTAGTGGACATGCAGGTAATAAAGAAAGTGTTGATTACTATGTGAATCTATGTCGAGATCACAATGTCAAAATTACAGCACATATTTCCTATCCTGATAAGGAAAACTTTGGCAGAAAAGTTATAGACATTGATTATGATACTTTATGTGCGTCTTTTGATGAGCAATTTAGACTTTTTGGTGGAGAAATTAAGGCTATTAAACCGCATGGAGCCTTATATAATGAACTAAATGTTAATCAAGAACTAGCAAAAGTTTTTGTTGAATGGTGTCTTAAAAATGATATCAAAGAGTTGGTGGTTAGTCCTTTTGGTATAGTTGCTGAGTATGCTAAAGAAAATGGTATAAAAATTGTTAAAGAGAGTTTTGTAGAGAGAGGCTACATGCTTGATAGTATTAATAATCCTATGCTAATACCACGAGGCCAACCAAATGCTGAAATACATAATGTAATGGAGGCGGTTGAACAATATAATCAGCTTAAACAAGGTTTTATTACTATAGACGATCAAGATATTTTGTTTGAGTCACAAACTATATGTATACATTCTGATAGTAAGATAGCTTTAGAATTAGCACGGCAATTGTATGAGAGTAGAGACTAAAGTTATGGAGAATATCTTTTCGACTAAAGGAGGATTGTTTTTTGCTGTTTCATTGCGAGAGTATGGCAATCAAGACAAAGGAGTATCTCCTAAGGGCGCTCAAGATCAATTAAGCTTTATGACAGCTTATAATATCTTTAACCAATCTACAGATTTTCAAGCTATTGAAATGATTTATCCGACTGAGATTATGGCAGTTGATGATATATTGATTTATCTGTGTGGGCAAGTTATCAGAATACATTTATCGATGAAAATATTTGTGTAAATTATAATCAAGTTTTTGAGCTTAATAGAGGCCAAAAGTTAGAGTTCAAAGGTTCAAAAAAAGGTTTTCGCACAATAGTTTTTGCAGTAAAAAAACAATCAAAAACTATTGGGTTAGTCGGCAAACAAAGATCATCAGAATTAGAAGGTTATATAAACCAAAATTATCGTCATAGCTTCATAAGAGTAATCAAAGGGCCTGAGTATGATATTTTAAAAGATAGTGCTTTTTTTGAGAATACTTGGACTATTTCAACAAACTCAAGTCAGATGAGGTTACCTTTAGAGGGAATTCCTCTTGATACACAAAAAATTGAAATGATCTCTCAACCTGTGACGGATGGTACAGTGCAGCTAGCTCCAAGTGGTCCGATAGTGTTGTTACGACACCGACAAACAGTAGGGGGATATCCTCGGATTGCAAATGTTATTGAAGCAGATATTAATAAATTATCACAATATATACCAGGCTCTAAAATAAGGTTTAAGTTAGTTTCGCTAGAAGAAGCTTATGAAGATAACTTTATACTTAAAAAGCTTCTCAATCAAAATATCAGCTGATGTTACTGCTCTTTAAATGCTTTGTAATTAAGTATATTATTCTCAGAGAAATCAAAAAATGTAAGGTATTGTGCTCGTAATAAAAAAAATATTCCCGAAGCAGATAGGGGTTTATAAAGCTACAGTTATTCTAAGTATTCTTTTTGGTTATGTATATAACATTCCACTTATTATAAAGTTTTTCCAAGATGTTGCTCAAGATAGTACATTTAGTTTATGGTTTGTGATTAGCTGTTTTACGGTTTGTTTCTTAGCTTTTTTTCTGATTTTTAATCTGATTAATTTTTGTTATATATTTAAGCCATTAATGATTGTTTTGATTGCAATTGGAGCAATTGTTTTTTACTCGGAGATGTTTTTAGGAATTACTTTTACCTATGGTGTGGTAGAGAGTATTTTTGATACAAATACACATGAGGCATTATCCTATCTATCTATTGGGAGTATTGCTAGTTTTATATTTTTTGGTGTTTTACCAATTGTTATACTTATCAGAGTTAAAATAGTATACCCAAGATTTAGTAAAAGCACTTTGATTAGAATTGCTAATATCATAGGGACTCTCATATTAGTTGTAATGATTTTAATTACAAATGTAAAAACTATTTTCCCATTCTTTAGAAATCATAATGAGTTAGGAGATTACCCTAATCCAATAATTTACGTAGGTATCACTTCAGCAATTATTGCAGAGAAGTTTATTCCGCCTTTACCGTACCAGCCAATTGGTGATGGCGCAAAAGAAGTTAGAAGTGTTGATAAACCAAACCTAATGGTATTTGTCTTAGGCGAGACAGCGAGAATGCAGAATTATCACTATAATGGATATGATAGAGATACAAACCCTTACACTAAAGATCTTGGTTATTGCATTACAAGATGTAGCATCATGTGGCACTTATACGGCATTATCTGTACCTTGTATGCTATCTAATATGCCAAGAGTTGACTACAATGCAAGACAAGCTGCTGTTAGAGATAATGTCTTAGATATCATGAAAAAAGCAGGTCTAGATGTAACTTGGTATAATAATAATGGATATGATTGTAGATATACCGGAGTATGTAAGCGAATAGATAATATTTATATAAATACTAGTGACTGTAAAGGTAGTAGTGCAGGTGGATTCTGTTATGACTCAGTATTATTAAAAGAGCTAAAAGAGAATCTTGCAAAAAATGATGATGGCAAAAGTAAGGTAATTGTTTTACATTTAGTTGGGAGCCATGGACCAACTTATTATCAGCGTTATCCTACAGGGTTTAAGAAGTTTACTCCAACATGTGATCAGGGTGATATAAATGCTTGTAGTAGAGAAAAGTTAGTAAATACTTATGACAATACTATACGTTATACTGACTATATATTATCAAAAGTTATTGATACTCTAGATAGTAAAGAAGTGATCACTAAATATGATAGTGCAATGGTCTACATATCTGATCATGGAGAGTCTTTAGGAGAAGATGGTTTATATCTTCATGCTGCGCCTTATGGTATAGCCCCATTGTATCAAAAAAGAGTGCCGTGGATTATGTGGTTCTCTAAAGATTTCTTAAAAGATAATAAACTTAATAAAGCTTGTTTAGTTAAAGAAGCTAAGAGGGAAGATACTTTCTCTCAAGATAATGTTTTTGACTCATTCTTAGGACTTATGAATATCAAGACAGCAACATATAGTCCAAAGTTAGATATTTTTGCAAACTGTAGAGATAGTGAGTAAATTCGATGTTAAATAAGCCTAAATATACGCTTTTTAAGAATACTTCATATGCACTAAGTGGCTTAGTAGATATTTTCAAAAATGAAAAATCTTTTCGTCTGCAGTTACTTCTTTTTATAATTTTGACAGTGACTATTTGGGTATTGCCTTTTAGTATAGTTTCAAAGTTTGTTTTACAGATTGTATCAATGTTGCCAATTTATGCAGAGATTATAAATAGTGCTATTGAAAGAGTAGTTGATTTAGTTACAACTGACTATCACATACTAGCAAAGAAAGCTAAAGATGCAGGTTCAGCTTTGGTTTTTGTATCTTTTGTAATAGAGCTAATTGTTTGGATTATGATTATTTATCTGAATTTTTATCATTAGAGTTGTACAAAAGTTTAATAAATAAAGTATTTATTTTTTTGCATATTTATTATAGAGTATTAGCTTTTTTATAAAAAAGTTTGGCTTTTAGAATTAAGGGCTTAATATTATATTTTAGAGCTGCCACAAAAGCAATGCTTTTTTAGATATATTTTTTAAAGTAATTTCTTGTTGCTATTCTTTATTTTTTTGTTGTAGACTTTGAGTGTTAAAATAAATATTGAATAAAAGTAGTTAGGGAGATTATATAAATGCTACGTAAACTTGTTAAAAGTTTGATTCCTAGTCAGGATAAGATTTTTTTTGATTTGATGATAGAAGCTACTGAGGCTGTAGAAGACTCTGCTAGAATTCTTGACAAACTTGTTAAAGAGGAAGATAACTTAACGATATCTGAGCTATCAGAAGAGCTAAGATTGACAAGAACTGTAACTGTTGAAGTAGCTAACAAAATGGATCATGAGCTAGCTCGCTATTTTGTAACTCCTGTTGATAGGGTAGAACTACACAACATTACTACCTTACTTCTAAAATTAAATAGAAGAATCGTCAAAATTCATAGATATATGCAGATATTGATGGAAGAAGAGCGTGGCAATGTAAATATATACTTAGCTAATAGTGTTGAGACATTGCGTAAAATGACAAAAGTACTTGATGATATGATGAAAGCTTTTGTTAGTGGCGATAATAAAGAACTTAAAAATTTTTATATTAGAATTACAGCATTGGATGAAAATGTGCTTGAAGAGTTAGGTCATGCGCTTAAGAAATTCTCTCATTATGATGAGGGAGATATAATATTTATCATGAAAGTTAAAGATATTTATAAAGCTATAGAAAGTGCGATATCTACATGTACATCTGTAGCAGAGTCAATTATGAGATTGTATGTAAAAGAAGTCTAACGAACAAGGGTAAATATAAAGATGATTACATCAGTGCTTATAGCCATCATCGTAATAGCGTTGTTTTTTGAGTTTACAAATGGTTTTCATGATGCAGCAAATGTGGTTGCAACACCAATTGCAACAAAATCATTAACACCTTATCAGGCAATTGGACTAGCAGCATTTTTTAATTTTTTAGGTGCTTTTTTTGGAACAGCTGTTGCTGCAACAATATCAAAAGGCTTAGTTGATACAAGTGTTGTTACTGATATTGTTCTGATATCAGCGTTACTTGGTGCAATTAGTTGGAACTTCTTTACTTGGAGCTTTAGTATTCCATCAAGTTCATCACATGCTTTGATAGGATCATTGGTTGGTGCGGTGATTATTAGCGCAAGTTATCAGGATGTTAATTATGTTACTGTAGTTCATAAAGTATTGATTCCAATGGTAAGTTCACCCATTATGGCATTCTTCTTAGCTTTGATAATATGTATTATCTTGCTGAATATTTTCATGCGATTTTTTATGGTTAGAACTACAAATAAATACATAAGAGAGATGCAGGTACTATCTACTAGCTTATTATCTTTTTCTCATGGCTCTAACGATGCTCAAAAAACTATGTCTATAATAACTCTAGCATTACTAAGTGCAGGACTTGTGCAGACTACGCAGGTTCCTGACTGGGTTATTATCTTATGTGGTGTTGCGATGGGTTTAGGAACGCTATCAGGAGGTAAAAAGATAATTAAGACTCTAAGTGCAAAGTTATCAAAACTAGAGCCTGTTAATGCTGTTTCTGCAGAGTTAAGCTCGGGTATATTGGTTTTGGGGGCTTCGCATATAGGTTTGCCAGTCAGTACTACTCAAGTGGCATCAGGTTCTATTATGGGTGCAGGATATGCTGATGCTGGTGTGAATTGGAAAGTTGTTAGAAAAATGGCAACAGCTTGGGTTTTGACAATCCCTGCTTGTATAGTTGTTACTAGTGTTATATACATGATTCTTTTTAAAATTTTTGGATCTTTCTAAGAGCTAATTACTATAAATATCTTTTTTTAATAAATAAAAAGCCTATAATTCAAAGCAATTAAACTTACTACCTAATACTTAAATGCAAACAAAGATCAATAAATTTATGGTTTATCTTCATTGGACCACGGTTATCTTGATATTTCTAGCTTTTCTATCAATAGAATTTAGAAGTATATTTGGTAAACATTCTGTATTTCATGATGTTATGAAAACATCTCATTTATATATCGGTTTTTTGGTTCTGTTTATCACTATTCTAAGGTTAGCTATAAGAAAGTTTGTAAGTTTTCCATTTATAGGACAACGACTTGAGTATAATAGATTTAGGACTGTAGTAGCTAGTTTAGTACACACATTTTTATATTTTTGGTTAATTACGATGCCAATATTAGGTTGGTGCTTGATAAGTGCAAAAGGAACCTATGTTATTCCTTTTGGTTTATCAGCTATTACAGATGTACTCTCAAGAGATAGTGTAGTAGGCTCAAAGAAATCCATGAAGTTTTTGCGTATATTGGGTTAGCTATAATATTTATTCATGCAGTAGTAGCAATTACAGAGTACTATATCATAATAAAATTTTGGCATAAAGCCAATAGTATTTTCACTCATCAATAAGTTAGCTTTTTGGATCTCGTTATCAACCGTAAACTTAATTTTATCAAGATTAAATTTGTAACTTTTATTATCATGTTTAAATTCATTTATGCTTTGCGAAAAGTCATATCTGTTAAATACTAGAGGAGCTTCAAGAATCTTCTCCGGATTATTATGTAGATCTTTTACAAACTCTTTATTTCCGTATAAGTATGCAGGTAGTTTAACGGCATCTACAGATGTACAAACTATCCAATCATCTAAATCAAGAAACTCAAGATGTTTATTAAATATTTGTATAACATTGTAAGAGTCAAACTGAAACTGACTACCATTAATATTATCTGCTTGATAGCTATCTAAAGCAAAGTTAAATGCATTATTGTTAATTTGTTGTATCTGTGGCAAGGCTAGATCAATTATTAGCTAGATTGTATTCTGAAAGTTTTAAATAGTTGAAAGAGAGTTCCAAATATAGTTTATTAGGTTTTGACGAAACTAAAATAAACGATAAGGAACTAAAAAATGCCAAAGCACTTAACTCTTTCAAATAGATATTGTATAGAAGAATTACTTAAATTAGGATACCAAACATCTCAAATAGCCAATAAAATTGGCTATAGTGAAAGAGCTATAAAAAAGGAACTTAATCGCACTAGTATAAATAGTGACTATAATGCTGAGATAGCACAGAAGCTATATCAAAGCCGCAGAACTTCAAATAATCATAAGCTATCCTGTAAAGTTAAAAAGCTA
>NZ_WBSX01000043.1 GCF_009823375.1 Francisella noatunensis subsp. noatunensis
GTGCTATTGTAACAATGGTCGATAGAGCTAGCAGATTTACTATTTTAGCCAAGTCTATAGATAGAACAGCTAATTCAATCAATAGAATATTGTACAAAGTATCTAATGGTCATAAAATATTAACAGCTACATTTGATAATGGTAAAGAGTTTGCTAAACATAAGAAGCTAACTAGCAAGACTGGCATCAAAGTATTCTTTGCTGATCCATACAGTCCTTGGCAAAGAGGTACTAATGAAAACATGAATAGGTATATCAGACAATTTATACCTAAAGGTACTAACTTTAACAATATATCTCATCAATACATTAGAAGTTACAGATAGACTTGAATAATAGACCTAAGAAATGTTTAAATTACTTGACACCTAATGAAGTACATTTTGGTATCTCTATAAACATTGAGAATACAATCTAGCTAACATATAATATTTAACTATAAACTATATTGTTTTATAAGAAATATATCGGAGTGCAAAAATAAAATAAAAATAGTAAAAACAACAGAATTATAAGATATCAGGAGGTCTTTATGATCACTAAGCCATGGACAAAAAACTATCCCGACAAAGTTCCTCTAAATATAGACATTCCTAATATTACTCTAAAAGATATGCTTGAAAAAGCTACTAAAGATTTCAGCAATAAAAATGCTCTTAGCTGTCATGGTGAAAAACTAACTTTTGATGAGATTAACAGCTACGCAGACAAATTTGCAGGATATCTCCAAAACAAATGGAAATTACAAAAAGGTGATCATATTACTATTATGCTACCTAATTTATTGCAGTTCCCAATTGTTATTTTTGCTTTGGTAAAACTTGGCTGTGCTTTTGTAGATATAAACCCACTTTATACAAGTAGAGAAGTCAAAGGAATACTACAAGATTCAAAAGCTAAAGGAGTAATTGTACTATCTGGACTTGCACATAATGTTGAAGCTATAGCTGACGAATGTGAAGATCTAAAATATAAAATGGTTACAGATATTGCCGATTTATATCCTACTCCAAAAAAACAAATAATCTCCTTTGTAGTCAAATATATCAAAGGCATGAAAGATAAATACTCAAAAAATAAATTTGATACATTTACAGATGCTATAAAAGCTGACTATACTCCAAACTATAGAGATATTGGATTAAAACCTGATGATATAGCGGCTTTACAATACTCTAGTGGTACAACAGGCACCCCTAAGGGTACAATACTTCTACATAGAAACATTGTAGCAAATATCTATCAAGTAAAAGCATGGACAGAGGGCTTTGATATTGAGCTTGGTGAGCAAATTGTTCTAACTGCTCTACCAATTTATCATATATTTAGTTTAACTCCTAATCTGTTTCTATTTTATTGTTTTGGTGCTTTTCAAATACTGATACCTAATCCTAAAGATATCAAAAGCTTAGTAGCTGAGATGAGAAAAAGTAATTTCTCAACTATATTTGCTGTAAATACTCTGTACATTGCGCTCCTGAACAATAAAGAATTTAGACAAAGCAAATTTGCTAATTTTAAACTTTCAATAAGTGGTGGCATGCCGACCTCTGAAGCTGTAGCTAAAGAATGGAAAAAAATCACCGGTGTAAATATTAAAGAAGGATATGGCCTATCAGAGATGTCGCCTGTTGTAACTGTAAACTCATTACTTGAAGAAGATTTTAGTGGTAGTGTTGGATTTCCATTACCAAATACTGATATCGAAATTTATGATGATAAAGGTAATGAACTACCACAAGGCGAAACAGGAGAAATATGGGTAACCGGTCCACAAAAGTCACCTGGATTCTGGAGTCTACCAGAGATTAATAAAGAGCATTTCACTGATGATGGTTGGCTTAAGACTGGAGATATGGGCTATCTTGACGAGCAAGGTCGTCTAGTAATATCAGGACGTATTAAGCACATGATTATAGTGTCAGGGTTCAATGTTTTTCCTAAAGAAGTTGAATTGGTATTAACTGAAAAAGAAGAGATTGAGGATGCCGCTGTTATAAAAGGACACTCTAACGAAACTGGTGAAATGCCTGTTGCTTTTGTTGTACTAAAAAATGACAAAAAACTTACCGAAAAAGAAATTTTTAAATACTGTGAAACTAAATTAGCTCATTATAAATTACCTAGAAAAATAATTTTCATAGATGAGTTACCAAAAAATACTGTCGGAAAAATAGATGTAAATGCATTACAAAAAGAATATGTTGAAAAATATGAAAATAAATAACTAAACAGCTTTTTGCTTAAGGAGCTAAAGATGTTCAACAAAATTTATAATATTGCAAAAAAGGCTACTCCTAGTATTTCTCAAACTGAACAAACTGCCCTAAATGCTGGTGACAATTGGTTTGAACAAGATATATTTCAAGGTAAACCTGACTTTAATAAACTACATAGTTTAAAAAAATTTGAGCTAACAGCTGAAGAAAAATCATTTTTAGATAATGAAACAACTGAACTATGCAAACTAATCGATGATTGGAAAATTAATTATCAAGACAAAGATCTAAGTATTGAAGCTTGGAAATATATGCGTGAAAAAGGCTTTTTAGGCATAGTCATTAGCAAAGAATATGGTGGTAAAGGCTTCTCAGCAGCAGCTCACTCAGAAGTGGTTATGAAACTAGCAACCAAAAGTGTCACTGCAGCAATCACGGTGATGGTACCTAATTCACTTGGACCTGGTGAGCTTCTAGTTCACTATGGTACAGATGAGCAAAAAGATCACTATTTACCAAGATTAGCCTCTGGTCAAGAGATACCATGTTTTGCTTTAACAGGACCAACAGCTGGATCTGATGCGACTTCACTACCTGACTATGGTATTGTCTGCCATGAAGAATTTAATGGCAAAAAAACTTTAGGTATCAAACTAAAGAATATTAATAAACGCTATATTACATTAGCTCCTATTGCCACTTTAGTTGGTTTAGCTTTTCAACTACAAGATCCTGATGGCTTACTCGGTGAAACAGGTAATGAAGGTATAACATGCGCTCTACTACCATATAATCACAAAGGTTTAGAGATTGGTAGACGTGGTTTTCCTCTAGGTCAAGCTTTTATGAATGGCTATATCAAAGCTAAAGACGTCTTTATGCCAATTGACTGGATAATTGGTGGACAAAAAATGGCTGGTGAGGGTTGGAGAATGCTAGTTGAGTGCTTATCTATAGGTAGAGCTATTTCATTACTAGCATGTGGTACAGCCAATACATTAATGTCAGCTGTAATGACAGCAGCTTATGCAAGTGTGCGTGAACAGTTCAAAGTTCCAATTGCTCAATTTGAAGGGGTCCAAGAAAAACTAGCTGAAACTGCAGGGCTTGCCTATATTGCCAATGCTACCCGTCAATTTACAGTTGCTGCTGTTGATAGTGGTTTGCGACCATCGGTATCATCTGCAATTGCTAAATATCATCTAACTGAGATGGGGCGCACAACGATCAACAACGCTATGGATATCCACGGTGGCCGAGCAATCATTATGGGACCAAATAACTATCTAGCTATTCCATATATGGCAACCCCTATTGGCATAACAGTTGAAGGTGCAAACATTATGACTCGAAATCTAATGATCTTTGGTCAAGGTGCGATGAAATGTCATCCATATATTCGCAATGAAATAGAAAGCCTAATGAATGATGATGAAGAAAGATTTACAGACAACTTCAAAAGTCATTTCAAATATATGGCTCTGAATGGCTCGCGCACTCTTTGGTATGGTTTAAGTGGAGGCTTTACAGCTCCTAGCTACCCTTCTAAATTTAAGCGTTACTATCGCTATATCTCACATATGAGTACTGCTTATTCTTATATCAATGATATTTCAATAACAGTATTAGGTGCTGGCCTAAAACGTAAAGAGAGATTATCTGCTCGCTTGGGAGATATCATGAGTTATCTATATATGGCAGTTGCTGTGTTGAAATACTATAAGGATACAGGAGAGCCTCAAAGTGATGATATCTATGTTGACTGGAGTATTCAGCACTGTCTATACCAAGCTCAACAAGCGATGTTAGACTTATTTAGAAATTTCCCAAATAGAATATTTGCTACTAAGATGAAGCTTTTTGTTTTTCCTTATGGTAAAAAATTCAGAAGACCATCTGACAAGCTTGAAGCACAAATTTGTAAATCATTAGTGAGCAATAGCGATACTAGACAATGGATGAAAGACAAGTGCTACATACCAAATGATGATAATGATCCGATTGGTAGAGTTGAGAACGCTTATCTTGCATCACTAACTACACAACCTATTAAGAAAAAAATCATTGATGCTATCAAGACTGCTAAGCTACCAAAAGCAAGCTGGCAAGACTCTATTGAAATAGCTTTAGAGAATAAAATAATCTCTCAACAAGAGGCAGATATTGCTAATGAGATGCTCACAAAGGTTAATAATATAATTCAAACAGATGAGTTTGACGATTACGCTTTAGGACCTAAAAATGCTCATCCAGAATGGCAAAAAAATAGCGAAAAATAATATGTACCAATGTTATTTCATTTAAATAACGGAATCTAAAAACGATGTATAAAGCAGCATCGGGAGGAAAATATGACAGAGTTAGAGAAAAAGTTTGAAGAAATGTTGATAGCTGTTCGTGATGCAACTATTGATTCCAAGCCTGATAATAGTCAAAAGCTAAAGCTATATGCTTTTTATAAACAAGTAAAAGAAGGTGATAATAATACAAAAAAACCTTCTGCTTTGAAAATGGTTGAACGTGCTAAGTGGATGGCTTGGGATGCGATTAAAGGTATGTCAAAAGAAGATGCTATGCGTGGTTATCTAAAGGTTTTTGGTGATGAGTATCTTCCAGCTGGAGAAAGTGATAATAGTTCGGATAGCACTATAGCAAATAAGTTAGAGCCAGTAGAGAGCAAATCACAGCGTAAAGCTATTGATAAAATCGCTGTACTTGGCGCTGGAACTATGGGAGCACAAATTGCTGCTCATTTTGCAAATGCTAGATTCCCAGTTGTATTATTTGATTTAAAATCACAACAAGGTAGTGCTAATGCTATTATTAAAGATTCACTAGCAAAGCTTACTAAACTTAACCCTGAGCCTTTTGGTTCAAAAAATTCTATCAAATATATTACTCCAGCAAATTATGAGGATAATCTTGAGCTTTTAGCAGATTGTGACTTAATCATAGAAGCAGTAGCCGAACGTATAGATATCAAAGAGAGTCTTTATTCTAAAATCTCTAGTCATATCAAAGAAAATGCGATTTTAGCATCAAATACTTCTGGTTTAAGTATCACAAAGCTAGCTGAAGTATTACCAGAGAATCTCAAAGTTAATTTCTGTGGTGTACACTTTTTCAATCCACCTAGATACATGCCATTAGTTGAGCTGATTCCTCATGCAGATACTAATTCTGAAATCTTGGATAAACTAGAAACATTCTTAGTTGAAAAGCTTGGTAAAAGTATAATTCGCGCAAAAGATACTCCTAACTTTATCGCTAATAGATTAGGTGTCTTTTCAATGCTTGTAACTTGCTACTATACAGAGCAGATGAATATACCTTTAGAAGTTGTAGATGAGTTGACAGGTAAAAAACTAGGGCGAGCAAAAAGTGCAACATATAGAACTGCTGATTTGGTTGGTTTAGATGTGTTATCTCATGTTGTTGAAACTATGAAAGATAGTCTCGAAGATGGTTGGCAAAAACTATACAACACACCTAACTGGATTCAAAATCTAATCAACTCAGGTTCACTTGGTCAAAAGACTAAAAAAGGCTTATACATCAAAGAATCTGACGGTATCAAAGTACTTGATTTAGATACTAATGAATATCGCCCTTCTGATAAAAAAGCTGATAAAGAAGTCTTAAATATACTAGCTGAGAAAGATTGGAGCAAAAAATTAGAAGGTCTGCGTAATAGTGATAATCATCAAGCTCAATTTTTATGGGCAACTTTTAGAGAAATGTTTTTGTATGCTGCTCATCTGGTTGGAGATATTTCAAATTTCTCTAAAGATATGGATTTGGCTATTCGTTGGGGATTTGGTTGGAAACAAGGTATTTTCGAGATATGGCAACTTGCTGGTTGGCACAAAGTAGCAAGTTGGTTAAAGGATGATATTTCAGCTGGTAAGGCATTATCAACAAATACTCTACCTAACTGGGTTGATACTCTTGATATCGGTGTTTATCAGAATAATAAAGAGTTTAGTTTTAAGGATAAAACGCTAATATCTCGTGATAGCCTAGATGTTTATAAGCGTCAACTATTCGCAGATAATATAGTTGAACATACTAGCACTTTAGCGACACAAACACTGTATGAAAATGATGGTGTCAAACTATGGCAAATTGACGACTATAGCAATATCGGAATACTATCATTTAAGAGTAAAATGTGCGCTATTGGTGATGATGTTTTAGATGGTATATCTGAATCTATCAACTATGCTGAAGAAAATCTTGATGGTCTTGTCATTTGGCAAGAACAAGATGTATTTTCGGTAGGTGCCAACTTAGAAGAATTTGGTATCAAATTTGCAATGAATGGCGAAGCAGCTATCGAAGAAGTAATCCGTAAGGGTCATAGAATTATCAGTAAAAAATTACGCTATAGCAAAATACCTGTTGTTACAGCTGTCAAAGGCTTTGCTTTTGGTGGTGGTTGTGAAACTATCTTGCATAGTGATGCTGCTGTTGCTGCGTATGAAAGCTATATTGGTCTTGTTGAAGCTGCTGTGGGAATTATCCCTGGTTGGGGTGGCTCAAAAGAAATGGCTGTTAGAGCATCTCAAGCTCAAGATCACTGGAAAGACTTTGAAAATCGCTATAAAAACCTTGTTCTTGCTCAAGTTGCAAAAAGTGCATATGAAGCAAAAGAATTAGGCTTTTTGCGTGATGATGACATAATCGTGATGAATACCAAAGAAATCCTACTTGTAGCAATTAAAAAAGCTCAACTTATGGCTCTAGCTGGCTATCAACTACCTCTGAAACAAAAAGTCCCTGTATTTGGTGAAACTGGTATCGCTACAATCAAAGCCCTACTAGTAAATCTGCGTGATGGTAATCAAATATCTGAACATGATTATAAAATTGCAGTAAATTTAGCAGATACTATGTGTGGTGGTCAGATAGAAAAAGATACCGAGGTTTCTGAAGATTGGCTACTAGAAAGAGAGCTAATAAACTTCAAGGAACTTGCAATATCTGAGAAGACAGAAGCTAGAATGAAATATATGCTAGAAACTGGCAAACCACTAAGAAATTAAGGAGTAATTGACATGAGTGAAAACGTATATATAGTCGCTGCAAAACGCTCTGCTGTTACAAAAGGTAAAAAAGGTGGTTTTGCAAAAAAACGTCCTGATGAATTATTGGCGGATGTACTTAGAAAAACTGTTGCTGAAGCTAATATTAATCCTAACGATATAGAAGATATAGTTGTCGGCTGTGCTATGCCTGAAGCTGAACAAGGCTTGAATATTGCAAGAATATCATCTCTTTTAGCAGGACTACCTAGTACTGTTCCTGCTTTTACAATCAATCGCTATTGTAGCTCTGGATTACAGTCAATTGCTATTGCAGCAAATGAGATTGCTCAAGGTAATATCGATGTTGCTATCGGCGCGGGTGTTGAGAGTATGAGTATGATTCCTTTTGGTGGTAACAAGATGTCTTTTAGTAAAGAAATCTTTGCTAAGGATGAAAATGTTGCCATAGCTTATGGCATGGGCATCACTGCTGAGATGGTTGCTAAAAACTGGAATGTGTCACGACAAGATCAAGATGCTTTTGCTCTTGAGAGTCATCAAAAAGCTATCCATGCTATCGAAAATGGTTATTTCAAAGATGAAATATTATCTATAGATGCTGATCATAACAAACCTGATGAAGCCACTGGCGAAATTGTAAATCACAAGCAAACCATAACTGAAGATGAAGGCGCTCGAAAAGATACCTCACTAGAGGCATTAGCTAAACTAAAACCTGCTTTTGCAAATGGCGGATCTGTGACTGCTGGTAATAGCTCACAGGTATCAGATGGTGCTGCAGCTGTAATTTTAGTTAGTGAAAAATACCTAAAAGAGCACAACCTAAAACCTTTAGGTAAGTTTCTAGGGTTTGCTGTAGCTGGTGTTGATCCACGCATTATGGGTATTGGCCCAATCAAAGCTATACCAAAAGTACTCAAGCAAACTGGTTTAGATATCGATAATATTGACTGGATTGAGCTAAATGAAGCTTTTGCAGCTCAGTCACTAGCTGTGATTAATGATTTAAAACTTGATAAGAATAAAGTTAATCCTTGTGGTGGAGCTATTGCCTTAGGACATCCTCTTGGTGCAACTGGTACTATACTAACTGTCAAAGCGTTACATGGACTACAACGTACTGGTAAAAAATATGCTATGATTACGATGTGTATTGGTACTGGTATGGGTGCAGCTGGTATTATTGAAGCTTGTTAGCAGCTAATAATCCTAAACATTAATGTAAGAATAACTAAATATCCAATAGGTTAAACTAAAATGATAAATTTAGATGATTATAAACCAATTGATTTTCCATGGAATTTCACTTGCTTTAGTGACATAGCCAAGAATCCTCTTGGTGTAAAGTTACCTTTGTATCATATTGGTGAACATATGTATACAAAGTTCAAATGTCTACCAAATCATGTCGGTTGGGATAATGTTATTCATGGTGGTATTATCGCACTTATATGTGATGATATTCTTGGCAAGCATGTTTTAAGTATTAGTAAGTCATTTTGTATGACCCGTAACTTAAATATCAAATATCTAAAGCCTACCTATAGTAAAATAGCACATATTTTCAAAACTACTGTAATTCATAAAGGTCATACTACTGTGTGGATTAAAGTTAATATTTTCAATGAAAAAGACGATCTATGTGCCTATGCTGATGCAGACTTTGCGCTCCTAGAAGAGCATCATGCTAAACAAAAAGATATCGCAAGCTATAAGCTTGATGATTTAGTGACACATCTTAAATAAGCTCTTTATTTGTCATTTCTGGCAAAAATTTATACACAATAAATATAAATGCAACTATGCAAGCTCCCATGAAATATAATACAGGAGCATAACCATAATTATGAGTAAGATCTAAGAATCTCGAGATAAACATACTTTCTATTAATGCTTTTGAAACAAGAGCTACAGATATCCCTATACCACGTATATGTACAGGTAAAACTTCCGATAATACCAACCATATACACACTCCAGGACCTACAGCTCCTCCAAATACAACAATAATCAACATCAGAAGACCTAAATTATTATACCCAGCTGTTATACAAAAGATCATTGTAAATATAGATACAAATGAAATTAATAACCCACTAATAATAAGTTTTCTTCGACCAATAACATCAACAAGGAATAATCCAAATACAGTAGCTATAAGATTGACTAATGTCATTGCTGTACCATAATAAGTAGCATCACAATTACTACAACTACTGAGTTGACCAAACATAGTAGGACCATAACTTATAAAGACATTGATACCAACAAAACCATTTAAAACCGCCATTAAACTAATCAGTATTACAGATAAATAGTATTTTTGTTTGATAACAATTTTAATAAACTCAACAAAACCTTTTTTATTTTTTTCGGTTAATGAATGCTGAACTTTGAGAGCTAATTGCTCACTAATAGTTAGTGCCTGTTCATTTCTGCCCTTTAAAATTAACCAAGATGGTGAAAATGGTGCTATTAAGCTAATGATGAAAAGTAAAATTGAAAAAGGGATAGCGCAAGCAAATATCATTCTCCAACCAAAGCTTGCGACAAATAAGCTTGCAAAAAAGTTAGCTAAAAAAATTCCAGAAACTAGTGATAATTGAAATATAGCCATCGCCCTACCTCTAAACTTAGCTACACTAGTTTCAGAGATATAAACAGGAATTACCGTCAACAAGAACCCAATCGACACCCCCTGTAGAAGTCTTGATAGCATCAAAGTTGTATAAGTATTGATACCATCATCAATATCATTGATACTGTAAATAGAAACGCCCCAAAAGCTAAAATATTTTTTCTACTAAAGATATCCATTAATGGTCCTGATATTAGCTTTGAGAGCAAAGCTCCAAAAAACACAATACCAGCTATCTCAGATAGTTGTGTAAGATTAAGAGATAACTCCTCTTTAATAACCGGTAATGTTCCTGATATCACTCCAATATCAAAGCCTGAGCATACGCCAATTAAAACTATCAAAGCTATAACGATTTTTTGGTATTTAGTTACTAACATTAGACCCTCTTTATAAAAAAATAGATACTTAACAACTAAGTAATAAACATATAACTATAAAGATATACTAAATAGAACTAAAGTTTTATAAGAAACTATAGGAAAAGATAATTTATTTAAGAATTTGTTTTATATGTAATTATTTAATGATTAACTTTTTAGCGCTTTATAGATGATATCTTTGATTTCTAATCTTTGCTTTTTCAACTCTTCTAACTGCATATCTTCAAACATGCCTGAACTTTCAAGATTATATATTTTCTTATCCAAATCTTCATATTTCTTCATTTGATTACTGATATGATGATTTTCTTTCATGTTATGTAACTGTTCTCTTAATTCAGGAAACTCTTTAACTAATGGATGATGTTCTAACATTGTAGATACTCCTTATTTTTATTGATTAAACAACTAATATACTCATGTGGCAATAAATGCACATACTACAAGCATACTTAAGTTATATATATTTTCTCACATCTGCTAAAGATTGTTCAAATTTAATTTGTCCATTCTCATAATAAGTCTCAAGAATTGAGTCGCTATGGTATTCTCCTATAGCATACTGATCACCTAGAACTATTGTTTGATAATTACCTTTAGCATCTTTAATCAAATCTAGACGTCCTTGTTTAGATTTCTTTGTAGGATCTGTGATAGGCTCTTTTTTAACTCCAATTAAAGAGTCCCCACGTTTGATTGCTGAGCATTTAATAGCAAACTTGAAACTATCTCTATTTATAGATGATTCATGATTTCCTTGTAGCAATGCTCCACCCATACCAAAAGCTATATTCTCAGCAGAAAAGCCATTTTTTTTCATCGCCGATAGTATGCTCTTTGCTAAACTAAGACTCACTCCATCGCCCTGTATCAAGGCTACTCTCTCTAAAACTTTATACCCCTTAGCATTTACACTACTACCATAAGCTTTTTCTAGTTCACTAAGAGCATATAAGATATTATCTATAGCATCTCCTGAATCAGGTCTAATTACCAAGTTTGCTTTTTTAGCTTTGACTTTATCTTTTAAATCAATCCAAGTTTGTATTGCTTGTTTGAAGTCCCAACTATCCGAAACACAAGCATATAAAATACTATTATCTCCAAATTGCTCAATCATATTCTCAAAGGCTTGGCGCTCAGACTCTGAACCAATACCCCAGCTAGTCATTGTTGAGTGCTCACTTGCAGGAATCGAATAACCCGCCATATTTTCATGATAATACTCTTTACAAACTTGTAGTGCTGCTAAGGTATCTGTTCCTAGAAAATTAGTCAGATGTGCCGCTCCACCAATCCCAGCGGACTCCTCTGATGAAACGCCTCTATAGCCAAAATCATGAAGCATAAATTCTAGCTTATCGAGATTATCTGCGGTTTCTAGAAGATATTTTTTGATTAGTTTTTTGATATTAAAACTGATAGTTGCAACTGTAGTTGGATACCATACTTTCAAAAGTAGTGTCTCTAGTAGTCCAGGCAACCAAAATAACTCTGGATCAGTACTTTCTATAGTCATCAACACATTATGTAAGGGTACTAGACTCCCCTCTCTAACCGCACGAATCCTAACTGGAAAATAACCATTATACTTTTTTAAGATTTTCTCAAAGCCTTCTCGATAAAATACCAAACCATGAGCTTTTAGAATTTCTTCAGCTTCATCTATCATTTCTAATGTAATTGGCTGAGCTAAGTATTTTTTGATGTAATACTGTAAGCCAAAAAATCTAGTATGCGTAGCAAATCACTATTTACAGTGCCACGACTTTCTAAATAAAAAAAATAATTGGCATCCTTAGGATACTGATAAGGATGTGAATGTTTATAACTATCAGTCATTAATATCAGGTTGTTTCTATGCATCAGATATATATAAAGAGAAACTTGTAAGATAATGTTATCAAAAGTTTTACAGATAAACTATTTTTGAGTTAGATTTTTTATACTGCCTTCAACTAATCTTATTAGTTTTGACATGTATTTAAGCGAGATTTCTGTTTTATCAATCAAAGGATTATATTCTGCTACTTCAAAACACACTAAACTATTAAAATTAATTTTCTCAATAGTCTTGTAAAAAACTTGTGGGTCTATACCATTTTCAACTGGAGTTCCTACAGCATCAAGGTTAGTAGGATCTAAACCATCTAAATCAAAACTAATCCCTACATTACCCTCTGTAACCTTCTCAAGACGCTCAAATTCTTGTAAAAATAGCTCTTCAAAGTTTCTATCAGTTAAATCGGTTTGATAATAAACTTTAACACCTAGTTTTTCCAAAAGTTCTCTTTCTGGCTTTTCATAAGAACGAATCCCAAAGAAAACAATATTCTCAGGCTTTAACTTAGGATTATCATTTAGTACCTTTGTTAATTCCTCATGACCATATCCTAAAAGATGTGCTACAGGCATACCATGGATATTACCAGTCTCAGAAGTGTCTGGTCTATGACTATCCATATGCGCATCAACCCAAATCAAACCAAGCTCTTTTTTCTGATCTTTAAGGTAGTCATAAACCCCACTCCATGTACCTATCGCACATGAGTGATCTCCTCCTAGAGCCAAAGGAAACTTACCTTCTTTGAGAATTTCTGATACTCGTTGAGCAACCTTAGTAAAATACTTACCCATAGTAGGTACTTCTGCTCTTCCACCAATATAATTGATGATTTTAGCATCTATGCGCCTATCTCTTAACTCATTCAACAAAGCATATGGTGCTCTTCCGCAACCAATTTCTCTGCCAGCATTACCAATAGCTATTCCTACTGCTTCTACTTTTTTCATCTTATCACTCCAATATTAGCTAGATTGTATTCTGAAAGTTTTAAATAGTTGAAAGAGAGTTCCAAATATGGTTTATTAGGTTTTGACGAAACTAAAATAAACGATAAGGAACTAAAAAATGCCAAAGCACTTAACTCTTTCAAATAGATATTGTATAGAAGAATTACTTAAATTAGGATACCAAACATCTCAAATAGCCAATAAAATTGGCTATAGTGAAAGAGCTATAAAAAAGGAACTTAATCGCACTAGTATAAATAGTGACTATAATGCTGAGATAGCACAGAAGCTATATCAAAGCCGCAGAACTTCAAATAATCATAAGCTATCCTGTAAAGTTAAAAAGCTA
>NZ_WBSX01000044.1 GCF_009823375.1 Francisella noatunensis subsp. noatunensis
TAGCTTTTTAACTTTACAGGATAGCTTATGATTATTTGAAGTTCTGCGGCTTTGATATAGCTTCTGTGCTATCTCAGCATTATAGTCACTATTTATACTAGTGCGATTAAGTTCCTTTTTTATAGCTGTTTCACTATAGCCAATTTTATTGGCTATTTGAGATGTTTGGTATCCTAATTTAAGTAATTCTTCTATACAATATCTATTTGAAAGAGTTAAGTGCTTTGGCATTTTTTAGTTCCTTATCGTTTATTTTAGTTTCGTCAAAACCTAATAAACTATATTTGGAACTCTCTTTCAACTATTTAAAACTTTCAGAATACAATCTAGCAAACTTGTGTTGATTTACCTGTAATAGTTCATCTACCAAATTATAAAGAAGTTATAATTCAGTATTCAGATAAAATTTTTGATTTTTGTATATATTTAGCAATTATTATCAGTTTATTTAAGTTTTTGTATAATAGTAAGAATATCTCTATTGAGAAGAAAAAAGCACAAAATAAAGATTCATATAGTGACTTCAGAGATATTAATGCTATATATAAAGCTTTTGAACTAGGAGCTGTCGCTATCTCTATTATACTAATCTTAGCAGCATTTAATGTGCCTTTGACAGCTTTAGGAGCATTTAGTGGAGTTGCTTTTGCAGGCTTAACTTTTTCTCAGAGCACTTTGATTACAAATTTTTTTGGCGGTCTTTTTGTTATATTTAACCGTAAATATTCAGAGGGTGATGTAATATCATTAGATATAAATTCATCAATCAAGTTTAGTGGTACTATCAAAAAAAATAGGCACTCTTACAACACAGGTTGATAATTATGAAACAGCACCAATGCATATTCCAAATTCGGTGTTTTTAAATACTTGTATAACAACAACTTCACGCCGTACCCATAGACGGATAGTACAGTTTATAACTATTGATTATAAGTACATGGATAAAATACCAGTTATCAAAGAAAAAATTCTTGCAGTGCTTAAGTCTCATCCTAATATTGATCAGAATAAAACAGTATCAGTATCAGTATCATTGGCTTCTAGTGGTAGTAATATTTCGGGTAGATCAGAGGGTAGCTTTGGAGCTAATGGTATAAATTTACAGGTTTATGCTATGGTAAATAAGGTATTTTTCGTTGATTTTATAACAGCCCAAGATGAAGTGTTTTTGAGTATCGCAAAAGAGCTAAGGGATTTCAATGTTGAGTTTGCAATAAATCCAATTACTTTGCATAAGTAGTATTGTTGATTAAATTAATCTATAATGCTCAGATCTTGTATTTTATCAATATTTTCTAAACTCATAAGAAGTCTATCAAAACCTAATGCTACTCCTGAACATTCTGGTATATTTTCTATACAGTTTAGAAGTTTATAATCTATATCTAAATAGGCTTTATTTTGTTGCTTTCTTATTTCGAGATCACTATTGAAGCGCTTGAGCTGCTCATCTTTATCAATTAGTTCATAGTATCCATTTGCTAGTTCAATACCATTGCTAAATACTTCAAACCTTGCAGCTACTAGTTGTTGATTTTGATTATATATTTTTCTAGCGAGTGCTGACTGGTGTATCGTATAATCATAAATAAAATAAATAGTATCATTTTGATTAAGATTTTTTTCAATTTTATAACTAAAAAGTATATCTAAACAATCAGTAATGGTTGGATTTGATAGTCCTTGAATATCTCCAACTGTTTCTTTGACTATATCTTGTAAATGTTCCAAAGAAATATTGTGAGGATTAATTTTATAATGCTTTTCAAATGCTTCATGATAACTTAAATATATGAAGTTTAAATTTGGTTTAAGCGCTAAGAATAAATTCTCCATCTCTTGCATTAGTTGTAGATAGTTAACACCTACTCGATACCACTCTATCATTGTAAACTCATGCTTATGAATTTGTCCACAAGGCTCATCACGAAATGCTTTACAAATTTGGTATATACTACCACTACCTGTAGCTAATAATCTTTTCATTGCATACTCTGGAGAGCTTTGGAGATATCTTTTGCCAGAAACTGTCTCAATGCTAAAAACATCTATAAAAGGATCTGTTACACCAAATTCATAAGCTAAGGGTGTATCTACCTCTAATATACATAAGCTTTTAAAGTAAGAGCGAATCTTATCTAAGTATTCTGCATGTTTTTTAATATTTTTCAGGCTCATTATATAACTCTTATTTTGCTAATATTTGCTAGATCAAATTCATGAAGATTATTACTATCATCTAAAATTTTTAGCATTAGATTATCAGTAATACCTCTAGCAATACCTTGAAAATTCTTATTTGAATAGTTAAAGGTAATCTTTTTGTTTAGCGTGTAATCATACTTTGAAAAATTCTCTAGAGTATCTAAATAAGATTTCTCAAAATTATCAATAATATATTTTACTAAATCGACTATAACTTTGGATGAGTCTATCTCATAATTATTAATTATGGATAGTGATGTCCATTGCCTATCAATATCTTCATTAATATTTGTCATATTTACATTTATACCGATACCAATAACAATATCAAAACTATCTTTTTTGATATTTTTAGTTTCAATAAGTATTCCTGCTAATTTATGATCTTCAAAATAAATATCATTTGGTAGTTTTATTTTTAGTTTTTCTTGTTGATCAACTGGAATATATTTCTTGATAGTTTCTAAAACTCCTAGTGCTACTTTAATGCTTATAAAAGAGTCTTTTGCGATGTTAAAGTTACAACTAAATGCTAATGTTGAGTAAATGTTATCATTATTATTAGAGATCCATTTATCACCACGACGTCCACGTCCCTTTGTTTGTTGCTCTGCATAGCAAAAATGATATTTATGTGATAAATTTCTTTCTAGTAAATAGTCATTGGTTGAGCCTATTGTAGAGAAATGTTCAACACATATATCATCAATAACTGTATTGAGAGCTGTCTTAATATATTTATGATTTTTCATTTTTCGATAAGTTTAATATTGAGAGATAAGTTTATTTGCCCGAGGAACTCTTCTTTTTGTAGTTCATAACAGGCTTTTATAGTATCGCCAATAGCTATTTGTTCAATTATTTTATTTTCTGAAGCATTAAACCATATAGCTTTAATTGAAGGAATATTTTTATAGCGTAAAACTAGTTGAGCATGATTTTTATCTTTACCAACTAAACGTAGATTTTCTATAGTGAAGCTATTGTAAAATAGAGGTTTTTCAAATTCTCTGCCAAATGGTTCAAGAGATTCTATCTTTTCTAGGGTTTGTAGTTTGAAATCATTCTCTTCAAGTTTAAAATCATACTCTAAAATAGGCTCTAAAGATATACTATTGTTTTTAACGAAATTAATAATTTCACTTTCAAATAAATCATAAAAAGTATCGAAATCAGATTTGTTAATTGTTAAGCCAGCAGCACCTTTATGACCACCATACTTTATCATCAAAGTAGGCGATTTACGTGCTATAGAATCAAGTATTGTTTTAATATTAATACTATCTACACTTCTAGCAGAGCCTGATATTATGTTAGAATCATTTTGTGTTTCAGAAAAAATAATCACAGGTTTACCAAACATTTCTTTGACTCTACTTGCTGTAATACCATGAATTCCAGAATGACCATCATTAAGTAGTATACATAATGAGTTGTTATTATTGTCTAATTGATGTGCTTTGGTTATTGCTTCATGAGTAAGCTTTTTTTGAATTTCTTTACGTTGGCTATTTTGTTTAGTTAGGTTTTCGTACGTTTCTTCAATTTTGCGTTCATCATTCTCAAGTAAAAAGCTAACAGACCCTAGTGCATCAGAAACTCTTCCGTCACTATTTAGCAAAGGAGCTATACTAAAACTAATATACTCACTTGATAATTTATCTTTATTTAAGAAGTCCCAACATAGACGATCATTGTTTTTTAGTTGCTCTATACCAAGTTTTGTAACAATGCGGTTATTGTGACTATTTGCCATGCTAACACAGTCTGCAACTGTACCAATGGCAACAAAATCAAGTAAATTACTTAATCCGTAAGACTTAGATAATGATTTACTATTTTGTAGATATTTTCTACGAAGAGCCGCCATAAAAAGCCAAGCAACCATACAGCCAGCTATAGCTTTGTCAGGATAATCACAATCATGTTGGGTTGGGTTTAGTACGGCGATAGCACTTTTAGGCGCTCCCTCAGGAGGAATACCATGGTGATCAGTTACGATAGTATCAATTCCATTTTGTTTAAGAACAGCAATCCTAGGCTCATCTGTTGAACCATTATCAGCTGTTATGATAAGATTTGGTCTAATACTATCTGTTAATATTCTATTCATCAGAGACTCTGATAGACCATATCCTTCCTGCATCCTGTGACCTATATATGAACGAATCTTTTCTTTAGGGTAATTGAATATCTTTGTCAGTGCTTCATATAAAATTGCATGCGATGTTTGGCCATCACAGTCATGGTCGGTTTCTAATCCAATGATTTCATAATTTTGTAACGCTTGAAAAAGTCTATCTACGGCTTTATCGATATCTTTGAAGAGAAAGGGGGACGATAGATCTTTTATAGAGCCTTTTAGTATAAGATCAATGTTCTCAAAATTACTTACTCTAGAAGAGATAATCCGTGCTAAAAATAAGTCATAACCTTTTGATAATAGGTTAGACAATATATCTTGATTAGCTTGTTTTTGTCTTATTAACATAAATTTATATTAGAAAGATTTTTTTACCACTGAGGTGGTTTCGACACATATTTACACCTGATATAAATAATAATGCTAATGGTATTGCAAAGAATATACCCCACAACCCCCAAACACCCCCAAATATCAAGATAGATGATACTACCCCTACTGGGTGGATATTTAGAACTTCAGAGAAAAGAAGAGGTACTAATAAATTACCATCTAAAGCTTGAATAATAAAAAATACGATCAACATTGATACAAAAGTACCATTTAAACCAAACTGTAAAATACCAACCATGACGACTGGGATTGTAATAATTACCATACCAACATAAGGTATAATTACGGACAAACCGACACCAACAGCTAGTAGTAATGCATAGTTTAGATTAAAGTATGCAAAACCCATATATGTTACGATAGACACTGTAATCAGCTCAATAGCTTTGCCTCTAACATAATCAGCAAGTTTAGGTTTAAGATCATTCCAAACGAAATATAATGCACCATTTTGTTCTGGTAAAAATGATTTAAACCAGTTAATCATTCTTGCTTTATCTTTTAGAAAGTAAAATACCATAAGTGGTACTAAAAATAGATATATCAAAATAGAGAAAAGAACAGGAATTGTTGTCGCAGTATTTTGTAGAATAAATGATCCTATATTAGAGCTTATTTTTTGCCAGTCAATACTATCAAACCAAGTCACTATTGAATTGATTCTAGCTTCGGTAAGTATTGTTGGATACTTTACAGATAGCTGTTCTAAGCTTTCTTTTAAACTAGATAGTGTATGCGAAGCTTGTTTAATAAAATCAATTAGCTGATTAACAATAATTGGTAATAATACAAATATTAGTGATAAAAGTAATATGAGGAATAGCATATATACAATATATACTAATATGATACGTTTTATCTTGGTGAATTTTTGTAATATATTAACAAGTGTGTCGAGTAAATAGGCAATAACAAGAGCTGCCAATATAGGTGTTATATAATTACCTAAAAATGTTAAAACCAAGTAGAAAAATAGCATTAATCCAAAAAACACTATAGGCTCATTATTTTGATATCTATTGCGATACCAGTCTTTTATAGTTTGTAAAATCATTTATAATTAAATCATTATTAAATTGAAGATATTGTAACAGTTTTCAAAAAAATTGAATACACAAAGACATTAAAAGTATACCTGAGAAGAAGCTACTTTTTGATAGTTATAACAGCTGGGATAATTAGAGCTATTACAATTCCACCAACAAGCATCATATCAAAATTTAAAACCGACATATCCATACTGTCTATAGGAATAAATCCAACAATAATTGCAACTATACAACCAACACAGCCTAACAGAGCCATTAGTATAGTTCCAAGAGAGCCTTTACATATTTGATATTGACCTTCTTGAAGAGGATAGCTTATTTTAAGCTTAACAGCTGTTATAAACATAAATATGTATGCGATTACAGCTAATTGCGCAGTTAAATCACTAAGATACCAGTATGCTTCATTGACTGATGGCATGAGTATATATGAAAAACAAAATACCGTAAAGATAAGAGCTTGTGTTATAAGCATGGTATCAGGAGCGTCATTTTTGTTAGTTCTACCAAATATTTGTGGCAGGATATTATCATTACTAACAACCATAAATGCTCTGGATAATCCCATAATCCAAGCTGAAGTTGTTGTAAATGCACCAAATATTAATGTAATTGCAATAACATATGTCATCCAAGGCATATTGATTTGGTTAAAGAAGTAGTGAAATGAAACCATTAATCCTGTGACAATATCAATATCACCAATCTGTAGCTGACTATTAACTAAAATCACAGCTATATTTGATAATATCAAAGAACCTAGTATTACAGAGCCTGAGATTAGTAAGGCTCTAGGGAAGTTCTTTTTGGCATTTTTGACGTTAGCTGCATGAATTGCGCTCATCTCTAGACCAAATAGGCTAAACATAACTGTTATAAATAAAGCCCAGCTACTTATGTTATTACCTGATGGGATAAAATCACCAACAGTTGGTAAAATTATCTCAGAAGTGTGAGAAAACGACCAAATAATAGCTATTAATATAATAATAAACATAGGAAGAAGTGTACCTATAATAGCACCAAGAGTACTCACTGTACTTGAAGTTTTGATACCAAATAAGTTGATAGCTGTAGCACTCCAAAACATAACCAAGCTCATTGATATCATATACCAAGGGTTAGATACTAATTCATTTGCATTTTGACCTATAGTCGGAGCTATTACATAAGCAATAATACCAGCGAAAAAGCCACAAATAGAAGGAAACCATACGAGGTTATAAACCCATTGTATCCATATCACTAAAAAGCCTAATCTTTTACCAAAAGCTTTTTTGACCCAGATATAAATACCACCAGTCTCTTGAGATGACCCTGTAGACATTTCGGCAGTAAGTAGAGCACATGGAATTAAGAAGAAAATACCCGCAAGAATATAAAAAGTAATAACTATCCAGCCAGCTTGAGCAGTGATTGATATGTTTCTTAAGCTATCAACTGCAATAATATTTATCATTATTAGTCTGATTAGACCAAACTTTTTACTACTAATAATTTGTTCCATTATTCTACTTTTCTATTTCTCCGATACCACGGTTTAGTATATACTTAAAGAAATTTTATAACAACTAGAGCGTGTGTTACTTTTATGAAACGAAAAGTTTTTGTTTTGGGCCTGCTAGTTAGCTTACTAAATGTAGCTTATTCTGAAGAAGATTCGTATATATGTGATAATAAAGTTCTCAAAAATCCAATTATAGCATCAGAGTCTAGAACTCAGTTGAATTTTACAAACTGGGCTGACTATATATCTCCGGATATAGTGCCTTGTTTTTCAGAGTTGTCTAATACTAGAGTTAAGTATATATATACATCTGATGATAATATGACAAGAGCGAAGATAATGACAGGCTCTTCTGGTTTTGATTTGATAGAGCAGGGCGCTTTGTATTTGAATAGTGAGATAGCATCGAATGCTCTTATTAAGTTAGATAAGTCAAAGTTACCAAATCTAGATTATCGTAATAAAGTTATTTATGACAAGGTATCTCAAATTAATGATCCGGGTAATAACTATGCTGTAGTATATAGTTATGGAACTACTGGACTAGCTTATAACAAACAAGAAATAGAACAAAGATTAGGAAAGGATGTTGTTCCTAATAGTTGGAAATATGTATTTGATAAAAAGTATCTCAAACAGATAGCGTCATGTGGAGTCTCATTGCTTGATGAGCCTGAGCAGATATTCGGTAATTACTTTTTTTATCATGGTATTGATCCTAATACTAATAGTAAAGCTGAGTATGAGAAGGCAGCTCTAGATATTATCAAAAGCGTACGTCCATATATTAAGTACTTTGATAGTAATAAGTATCAAAATGATTTCACAGTGGGTAATCTGTGTCTAGTAATGGGATACTCTGGCGATGTAGTTAGATCTGTCGAAAGAGCAAAAACTGTTAATCCTGATGTGACTTTAGCATATGTGATACCTAAAGAAGGTACTAATATTTGGTTTGATATGTTGATGATTCCAAAAGGAGCTAAAGATCTTGATAAAGCTTATGCGCTTATGAACTATATTATAGATCCGTATGTGGCAGCTCAAAATAGTAATTATTTATATCAGCCTAATGCAGTTACACAAAATGAAAAATATTTAGATTATATATTTAATGATACGAATATCAGACCTACTGATGAGATGATCAAAAAGATGTATGTTCTTAATATTCATGATGCAGAAATGCAGAGTTTTATCAGTAGAATGTGGATGAATGTTAAATATGGCATGGAATTTACACCTAAGTACTATAAGCCTAATCAAAATTAGTTTAAAGCCACTTTGGATTGAATACTTCTAAAAAAGGTGATTGGTTATTCTGTATTCTTAGTTTCTGATCTCAGATAATATTCGATGATAATTCTTAAATCTAACGGGATTGATGTGACCTTGTTTAACTTGCTCAACAATTTGACAACCTTTAGATCCCTCTTCATGTGAGCAATTTCTGAATTGGCACATCCCTTTATATTTTTTGAAATCTAAGAAACCATCAAAAAGCTCTTCTTTTGTGATATGCCAAAGTCCAAATTCCCTTATGCCAGGAGAGTCAATTATATTAGTAGTATCATCTATCTCGTACAAAGTAGAACATGTAGTAGTATGACGCCCTTTTTTGGTAGAATCTGATACAGCAGTTGTTGCAGTAATTTTTTCACCTAGTATTGTATTTAATGTTTCAGACTTGCCAACACCTGATTGACCTAAGAATATTGATGTTTTGTCTTTAAGCTCTTCAAGAAGCTTGTCAATTCCTATATTGTTTTGTGCAGATATATAAAAAACTTTATAGCCAATTTTTTGGTAAACACTTGCTAGATTTTGAATATATTCTTTATCTTTTTCTGTCTGATTATCTATTTTGTTGATAACAATTATTGGTTCAATATTACTGTTATCTAGTGCAGCTAGATATCTATCAATATAGTGTTCAACTGGTGCCGGAGAGTGTGCAATAATTATTACAGCACTATCAATATTTGCGGCAATATTTTTATTTTTACGCTGATATTGATTCGGACGAGCGATTAAATTCTTTCTATCTAATAATTTAGTAATTACATAAGTGGAATTTGTATATTCTAATTCTACATTATCCCCTACAGTCAGTTCACCTTTCAAGTGGCTTCGTAATAGTGCCGAAACTTTCTCGCCATTTGTAAGTTTGACAGAAATGTTGCCACCGAAATTCGTTATGATTTTTCCTTGCAAGAATATAGACTTAATTACTTAATATTAAAATTAATTATAAGCCTTATTTATAAAAATGCTAATAATGTCTTGTATATATTTGAATAAAAATATTATCTTTGTTAGTGTTGAGAGGTTAAGAAATAAAATTTATACTTAATCTTAAAGAAGAATTAAAGGAGAAGTAATGAAAAAAACTAAAATTTTAGCATTAATGGCTTTCGCAACGTTTGGTGCGACAAGTTTTTCTTATGCGGATGATGCAGGAGGCGTTAACCTATCACCAGAAGGATACTGGGTACAATTTGATGAAGATCCAGATGCTGGTCGTGGTATGCTACAAGGTATTATTCATACTTATTTCGCAGATAATAATGATTATGGAAAGAAAGGGACTCTTCAAATGGAGATAGTAGTTCCTCTAATGTATGTCGATGCATCTGGTAAACCAACTAAGCCAAGAGCAACATGTAATAATTGCTCAAATGGCTCATATAATGGTTTTGATTACAAAGGTAAAAACACTCCGCTACAGGGAATAGTATTCGCAGGTAATATGCAGTCACAATCAGGTACAGGTGTTGCTGGTCAAAGTAGTGATGTATATAAAGATGGTGGTGTAATAAATCCAAATGATGGTAAAGTTTACGCATCTGAAGCACAAGTTCAAGATGCAGGTAGAACAATGTATGCTAAAGCTGCTTATATCGTTTGGGGCAAAGAGTTAGGTAGTAAAGCTGCTCATTGGCAGAGAATCACAAAAGCTGATTACGAAAAAGTTAAAGCAGATTGTGGTGTAACCGCTGATGGACAATATGTAAATAAAGATGAGAAGGTTACTGCTACTTGTGCTAACTATCCTGTTGAGCAATTTGGTGTTAAAAGTCCCGTCTAATTAGTTTGTATAATTCCAATTTTTCTTTATACTTTATCTTAAAAGTCATAACAAGTTTTCTAGAATGATTAAAAAAATTACTTTCCTAATTTTTGGTTTTATTATAGCTGTGAGTAGTTATGCAAATTTTGATAAATCAAATGTAAATGGGTATTGGTTACAGAGAGATGAAGCTACAAATGTTGGTGTAATTCATGCGTATACTAACGATCATGGTAGTTTAAATGCTAGAATATTTGTACCATTAGCGAATGTTGATGATGGTAAGATTCACCCTCCGATTGTATATTGTAAAAACTGTGGCAAAGGTGATGCTTATGGACATAAGTATGACTACTCTAGTGGCCATGATACATATCAAGGACTAGAGTTTGTTTGGGATATTAAAAAATCAGGCTCTGCTGATAAATCACATGGTAAAGGACCTATTTATACTGAAGGATCTGTACTAAATCCACATGATGGTAAATTTTATCATGTCAAAGTTCAAACTATAGAAGATGGGGATAAGGTTTATGTTAGAGCTTTTTGGGGATTTTTAGGCAAAGATGAATATTGGCAAAGAATACCTAAATCTCAGGCTAATAAAATAAAATGGGAGTGCGGTTTAACAAAAGATAAAATCTATCCATATCAAGATAGGTCAGGCAAGATTGTAGATCAAGAGCTATGGAAGGAGTGTTCAACAAGAGATTTTGTAAAAGATCCTTTGTGATAAATTATCTATGTATTCTCAGCAAAATTATCGCCAAATAAGATTATTACCTGAAGATTTAGCCAATCAAATAGCAGCAGGAGAAGTTATAGAAAGACCCTCATCTGTTGTCAAAGAACTTATTGAAAACTCTATTGATGCGGGAGCAACTGCTATTACTATAGAAATTCAAGAGGGCGGTAAGTCATTAATCAGAATTAGAGATAATGGTAAAGGAATTGCTTATGATGATTTGCGACTAGCTCTAGCACCTCATGCAACAAGTAAGGTTTATACTCTTGAAGAATTAGAGTCTGTTGCTAGCATGGGCTTTCGTGGAGAGGCTCTGGCTAGTATAGCTTCTGTTTCAAAGCTAAAAATTATCTCAAAACATCAAGATTTAGATGATGCTTGGCAAATTAATAACGAAACTAGAGAGGTTACTCCTGCTGCACATGTGACAGGGACAACTATTGAGGTTTGTGAACTCTTTTACAATACACCAGCACGACGTAAATTTTTGAAAAAAGATAATACTGAGTTTTTACATATTTCTGATTTACTTAAGAAATATATGCTTTGCTATTTTGGTATAGCTTTTAGACTTATTCATAATGGTAAAGAGGTCAAAGATCTATTATTAGCAGAAGATGCGCAACTTAAGTATAATCGTGTTTTAGATTTGTATAGTCGTGACTTTATTGAGAACGCTATCTATATAGATAAAGAGGTTGGAGATGCTCATTTATGGGGATGGGTGGCTAGTCCGAGATTTAATAGAGCTAGAGCAGATATGCAGAGCTTCTATATAAATGGACGTATTATCAAAGACAAGATTGTTACTCATGCGATAAAAAATGCTTATAAAGATGTAATGTATGGTAATAGATATCCAGCATTTTTGCTTTATCTTGATATGGATTATAAAGAGGTGGATGTAAACGTTCATCCAGCTAAAAGTGAAGTGCGCTTTAGAAATCAGAAATTCATCTATGATTTTCTTTTTGGTACAGTCAATAAAGCTATAACTACAAGTGCTGATGTAGAAGTTGACAAACCTACTCTTCGTGATAATAACTTCCAAGAAAGATCAAGTAATGTAAATAATCCGCTTAATATTGGTAATATGAGTTTGGATATCAGTATTGAAGATGAAAAGGATGAAAGCTCAAGTACTATTTTGTTAGATAAATATTTTAGTAATCAAACTACTCAAGAAAATGAAATTCATATATCACAAAAGTCAAAAGCTAGTGGTTTAGGACAAGCTATCTGTCAGATTCATGGTATATACATACTCTCTCAAGTAGATGATGGTGTAGTACTTGTGGATATGCATGCTGCTCATGAGAGAATACTCTATGAAGAAATGAAAAAAACTTGGCATGCAGATACTGCTAAGTTTAAGCAAAATCTATTAATGCCCTTAACGTGTAGATTATCAAGTAATATAGTCGCAACGATTGATGAGAATCTAGAAGTTTTTGAGAAGCTAGGCTTTGAAATATCAGTAGTAGCAGATGATGCAGTATTAGTTCGTTCAACGCCAATATATGTCAAAGATAAAGATGTGCAAAATCTAATATCAAATGTAGCTACAGAGCTTACATCTTCTGGTAAGACAAAGAGTGTCGAATTTTATCTAAACCATATTTTGGCTACAGTATCTTGTCATGCTGCTGTACGAGCAAATGATAAGCTTAGTATTCCGGAGATGAATCATTTACTAAGACAGATGGAGACTGTTGAAAATTCCGGTCAATGTAATCATGGCAGACCGACTTGGGTTAAATTAAATTTTGCTCAACTGGATGGTTTCTTTTTGAGGGGAAGGTAGAGATTTTATCTAGTGGGTAGAGAAATAATTTAATTTTTGTATTATTGCTAGATTGTATTCTGAAAGTTTTAAATAGTTGAAAGAGAGTTCCAAATATAGTTTATTAGGTTTTGACGAAACTAAAATAAACGATAAGGAACTAAAAAATGCCAAAGCACTTAACTCTTTCAAATAGATATTGTATAGAAGAATTACTTAAATTAGGATACCAAACATCTCAAATAGCCAATAAAATTGGCTATAGTGAAAGAGCTATAAAAAAGGAACTTAATCGCACTAGTATAAATAGTGACTATAATGCTGAGATAGCACAGAAGCTATATCAAAGCCGCAGAACTTCAAATAATCATAAGCTATCCTGTAAAGTTAAAAAGCTA
>NZ_WBSX01000045.1 GCF_009823375.1 Francisella noatunensis subsp. noatunensis
TCGTTTATTTTAGTTTCGTCAAAACCTAATAAACTATATTTGGAACTCTCTTTCAACTATTTAAAACTTTCAGAATACAATCTAGCTCCTTTAAAATATATTTGATTGCAATATGATTCAAAACTTATAAAACTAGTAGACTCTAACTATAAGTTGCTAGATAACATCTTTTATAAGCATCACTCAATATGTAATATTAATATGTTACATATAACTTGGTTGGAAGGATGAAAATTAATGATAACTGGTTTGTAAAAAGATTTAAGCGAACAGAAAATTTTCTAGAAACTAGTTATAAATGTGCGCGTAATACTTTTATAAAAACTACAAGGAAAAGAATTACATTAACAGACAACAAGGATTATTTGGAATTTATCTCATGTTCTTATCTAGGTTTACACAATGATAAAGAAATTATAAATGCTATCAAAAATAGTACAGACTTAGACTTACAAGGTTTTTTATTTTCAAGTTCAAGAACACGTGCGGTATCTCAATTAGAGAATAGCGTATTAGAAAAATTATCCAAAATTTTCTATCCATATTCACCATTGTTACTTCAGAATTTACATACAGCACATCTTGGTGTTATACCTTTATTGGTTTCTCAAATATTTCCTAAAATGCGAACAGATAAAAAAATACACTGTATATTAGATAAACACTCACACCAATCTTTGAAAATTCTACAGGGAATTATAAAGCAATTTTGTGACATCGAAGTATTGGACACTTCTAATATTTATGAATTAGATTTGTATATGGAAAAAATAAATCTAGATGATAAAACTCCATTTATAATTATGGATAGTGTTGGCTCTATGGGAAAGATTTATCCTATTAAAGATATAGTGAAATTAGTCGATAAATATGAAGGATATGTATATTTTGATGATGCTCACGGAATGTCAATCACTGGTAAACATGGCAGTGGTCATGTTATGCAAGAGCTTAATTACAAACTAAATGATAGGGTTTTTATATCTACTTCATTAACAAAAGGCTTTGGAGGGCAGGGTGGTATAATACTTATGCCTTATATAGAGCAAATTGACTTTTTGTTGCAATATTGTACTACGTATACTTTTTCTGGTCCTTTATCAATTCCAACATTGGAAGTGATAAATAAGAGTTGTGATATTCACCTATCAAAAAAAATAGATTTGTTACAACAAAAGTTACGTAATAATTTAGAATATTTTGATCACCAAATTACAAATATAAAATTAAATAAACTTCGTGATAGTTTTTTGCCTTTTAGAATTATTTATATTGGCAACGAAGATGATGCCATAAAATATTATAAAGTTCTAAAGACTAGTGGAATACTTGTAACTTGTGCGGTCTATCCTGTTGTCGAGAAGTCTCAAGCAATACTAAGAATTACTTTTTCAGCAACACATGAACTTGATGAAATTAAGTTGTTGGCAGAGAAGTTAAAAAAATATCTTAAGGAATTATAAATGTACGACTATTTATCTAAATCCATTTCTTCTCCAATATTTCAAGCAATTGCAAATATTAACCGTGATGATCTTTTTTTATACGTTAAAAATATAGATTCTAAATATATTTTTTTAAGTAAGAATATTTGTAATCTTGGTAAAATTGAGTATGAAGATGCTATTGGAAAATGTGATGATGATTTCAACTGGGGAAAAGAGCAGGCAGATGCTTTTAAAAGTGATGATTTATATGTTTTCACTACTAAAAAGTCTTACACTTCAGAATATTTGCTATCTATAAATGAAGGTTTTTTATGGATAGAAACAGAAAAAATACCTATCATGACAGAAAATAATGAAGTTATTGGTATACTTGGAATAGCTCAAGATGTGACGTATAGAAAAACACTAATATCACCACAATACAAAAAAAATAATAGTAGTACAAATCAGCGAGATAAAACTTCAATTGTAGAATCATTTAGAGAATATTTAAAAGATAATGATGATGTTCAACAAAATAAAAACCAGGCAGAACAATTATTTACCAGAAATTCTTTAATTGAACTATTGCATAATGAGTTAATTAAACAAAGTAAATGTAGCAATGATGATTTTGTTAGCTTGAATAAAGAGCTAATAAAAGTATTCTCACAGTTCTTAAGTAAAGAACTTATCATTGTCAATGATCGCAAAGAGATAAAAACAAAATACTATAATTACTTGGTTGTCTGCCTATGTACCATGGAGCTACTCAAAAATAAGACTTTAAGTGAGAAAATATTAATAAATATAGATAAAAATGAAATTAAAATGATGATAAATAGAGCCGGTCAAAAACATAAAATCAACATAAATAATACTAAATTTTTAGCAAACTATATTACTTATAATATAATCAAAGTTCTTGATTTAAAGTTAGATATTTTTGTTATTGAGGATTCCTTTTTACCTGTAGCTATAACTATAACGCTAAGTGATAAAAATACAATTTACTAAATATCGAAGAAAGGGAGTTAATAGATAGTAATAATGATAGTAAACTCTATATCTCCAGAAACAGTGATGTTAATTATACAAATATGTACTGTAGCTTTAATAATTACATCTGTGGTTGTTTCAATATTATTCATCTTATCGCAGCAAAAGTTAGCAAAAGCTTTAGTTACTGCAAATAGTGCTGAGCAAATACATCTAGCATGGTTATGGACTCAACTAATACCAATATGGTCATATATGGCATTAGTGGTAACAGCTGTGAAGTTAGGTGAGCAAACCAAATTATATAATCAAACTCACGAAAAAAATTAAAATTTAAAGCTTCACTTGTATATTGGTATGTGGGATTGACTTTATTAAATATAGTTCCTGTAATCAATATAATAGCAGGTATAGCAACAATTGTTATATTTATCATAATTTGGGCAAATATAACTAAGTCAACTAAGATTATCACTGCTAAATAATAAAATATGTAAATTCGCATAATATATATTATGTTAAATTATGTGTTTATCTTATAGATCATCAATTTATATTCTAACCTTTTTATAAAATGCTTAATTATTTGTTGATACTAACTATTGTATGAGTAATCCTTCTGTAACATTGCTATTACTTCTATACTTGCAGGAAGAAACTTATAGTTATTAAGCTCAGAGATGTTTATACATCTTAATTGTTGGTTTTCCTTAGCATAAGGTTTACTATCGTAATCCTTAATTATAAAAAACTCTAAATTAACTTCATCATCATTATCTTTATTTATATGTTTTTTACGAAAATAAAAACTTACTGATTTAGCTATAATGCCAATTTCTTCATAAACCTCTCTTTTTATACATTGTTCAAAAGTTTCATTTTTTTCTACTTTACCACCAGGAAATTCCCAGTAGTCACTATAGCCTTGAAACTTTTGTCTTAGACTTATATAGACTTTAGCATTCTGTTCATCTAAAATTATTGCCACTGCGGCATTTATTTTTGCCATTTTTTACAAAAAATTTTTATACTTAAGAAATATAATATGTTCCAAAATCATAAAAGTGAAATTTTATTAGCAACTCCACTAATTAAAGATGATGCTATATTTACTAAATCTGTAATTTATCTATGCCAAAATGATCGTCATGGTGCTATGGGTTTGATTATCAACAAACCTTTAAGTGATACATTAAGAGATGTTTTTGAAGAATTAGAAATTCCTCACAATAACACATTTAATGAGATTTTAGATTACCCTCTTTATATGGGTGGTCCTATTAGCCCCCATAAAATTATGATTTTACATACTACAAACGGTAGAAACTATAGCTCTACAATCAAACTAGATGAAGGTCTTGTTATAACTGCTTCTATGGATATTTTAGAAGACTTAGCAAATAATATTTTACCTGAATATTTTCTACCTGTAGTTGGCTATAGTTGCTGGACTGCTGACCAACTTACAGACGAAATAAAATCTAATGACTGGATTGTAACAAATAAATTAAGCAAAAAGATACTATTCAATCACGAGAACAAAGTAAAATGGCAAAATCATATTGAACATGCAGGATATACGCTACAAAGTTTAGATAGTTTATTCAAAAATATAGGAAATTGTTAATGTTTCAATCTTTAATAGCTATAGATTATGGTAAAGCTAGAATTGGTTTAGCTAGTGGTCAAATGATTACCAAAACAGCAACTCCTATTGGCACTGTAGAAGCCTATGATGGTGTACCTAACTGGATCGAGCTTGATAAGATTATTAAACGTTGGAATCCTTCTGATATAGTCATTGGATTGCCATTAGATACTCAAGATTTTGAGACAGATATCACAAAAGCAGTTAAAGATTTTGCTAAAGAAGTTAAAGAACGCTATAAAAGAAATGTTCATCTCATTAATGAAGCATATTCAACTCGTGAAGCAAGATGGCGTCTAGAAGAAGTAAAAAGTAAAAAAGTATCACATATCAAGGTAGATGCTTTAGCAGCTTGTGTGATTTTAGAAACTTGGATGGCGGAAAATTAATAGCTAGATTGTATTCTGAAAGTTTTAAATAGTTGAAAGAGAGTTCCAAATATAGTTTATTAGGTTTTGATTATTCTAATTCTAAAAGCTCTTCCCAAAGTACATATTTTTTTTCGAGATCTTTATTTAGAGAGTTGAGTTTTTGTTGAATTTCATTTTGCTGTGTTTGTGATTTTTGGTAAAAATCCAATTCCTCCATTTGCTGTTGAATCAAAGAAATATTTGCTTCTAGTTTTTCTATTTGACTTGGTAAATTACGTAGCTGTTTTTTCTGCTCATAAGTTAATTTGTTTTTTACCTGTGGAGCTTTATTTGTTTCTTTGGCTGGTTGCATAGGCTGTTTTCGTTGTGCTATCCAACTATCATAGCCACCAATATACTCTTGTAAGTTGCCATTCTCAAAAACTATAGTACTTGTCGCAATATTATTTATAAACTCTCTATCATGACTGACAATAATTACAGTACCTTGATAATTTATCAGCATTTCTTCAAGAATTTCTAGAGTTTCGATGTCCAAATCATTAGTCGGTTCATCAAGTATAATTACATTACTTGGTTTAGATAAAATCTTGGCTAACAATAATCTATTTTTTTCTCCCCCAGACAAATGAGTAATAGGAGAATGCAATCTCTCTTGAGTAAACAAAAATTTTTGTAAATAGGTAATTACGTGAGTTTCCTTACCATCTATATTGATAAAATCTGAACCCTCTTTGACATTATCTATAATGCTAAGCGACTCATCTAATTGATCTCTTAACTGATCAAAATAAGCAATTTTAATATTATCTGCTAACGTTACATTACCTTGTGTAGGTTTATCCAACCCAAGTAGTGAGTTTAGTAGCGTTGTTTTACCACAACCATTTTGACCAATAATTGCAATCTTATCACCTTTTTGAATTTCATTAGAGAAATCTTTAAATAAAAATTTACCATCATACTCAAAACCAATATTATTAGCTTGAATAACTTTTCTAGATGATTTGCCTGCTTCAGCAACCTTGATATCAGCTTTGCCAACATTTTCTCTACGTTGCTGTCTGTCACGACGCATTTGCTCTAGTGCTCTAACACGCCCTTCATTTCTAGTGCGTCTAGCTTTGATACCTTGACGAATCCAAGCTTCTTCTTGAGCTAACTTTTTATCAAACTCACTATTTGCTTTGTCTTGAGCATCTAGGATTTGCTCTTTCTTTTCAAGAAACTTTGTATAGTTACCATCAAATGAATATAAATGTCCCCTATCAAGTTCTATAATACTTTTAGCAACATTGTTTAGAAACTTCCTATCATGAGTAATAAAAAGTATCGCTCCAGCAAAACTAGCTAAGAATTCTTCAAGCCAACTAATTGAATCAATATCCAAATGGTTTGTTGGTTCATCTAATAAAAGCAAATCTGGTTTTTTTATCAAAGCTCTTGCTAGAATAACTCTTCTTTTCATCCCTCCGGATAGCTCCTTAAAAGAAGCTTGAGAGTCAAGATTAAGTTTAGAAGCCAAAACTTCAACATCATTTAAATATGACCAACCATGATTTTCATCAATGTAGCTATGTAATTTTTCAAGCTCATTAGATTCAGGATCTGACATTAAAGTCTGCTGATATGCTATCAGATGCTCACCAAGCTCCCTTAAACCTTGTAATATAACTTCTGCGATACTTCCTTTGATATCACTAGGAACTTCTTGGATCATACTAGCGACAATAGCATTATTATGTACTATTACCTCACCGCCATCTGGAATAACCTTTCCTTCAATAATTTTCAATAGTGATGATTTACCTGTACCATTGCGTCCAATTAGACAAATTCTTTGTCCTTTTGTAAATTCTAAATTAACATTATCAAGGACTATTTGAGTGCCGAAGTTTAAACTTACATTTTTAAGAGAGATTAGCTGCATTTAAGAAAAATAATCAAATTTAATTAATGCTGATTATTGTACCCTTTCACGCAAGATTTTGATAGAAAAGACAAAGATAATAGCTGCAATAAAATACATAAAGCCAGCAAATGTAATAGGTGAACTTGGCGATATTGAGGATAAGTGTCCCATCATAATATCATTTAAAAACCATGCCAAACCAAAACCAGCTCCAGCTGCTCCCATAGCTTTACCTTGCTCTTTGTCAGACACAGCTCCTGAAATCATTGAAAGAAGCGCTGTATAGTATATAAGCTGAGATGCAGATAAAACTATTGTTAAAACCCACTGTGCTGCTTCATTAAATATAATTGATACTAAAATGAATCCAACACCACAAATAATAGCAGCTCTCACAAAAGCTATTTGATTTGATACTTTTGCAAAAATCTTTGGTTGTATAAAAATGCTTGCCAGTGCTGTGGCCAAGCCCATAACAGCATAAAAAGCACCTGTCATAGAGATATTATAACTATATGTTAAATTTAAAAATAACGCCACTCCTTGAGCATAAAACCCCCACGCGCACTGTACAAGAAGATAAACTACACCGATTAACCTAACACGTTTATCTGACAATAAAAAAGATATAGTCCTATAAATCGTACCTAATTGGATAACTAAACCTGGATTTTTTGGTAAATCTCTCTTCATAATGATAACTATAAATGCAATATTTACTAAAGCTAAAATAGCTGCAAATACAAATGGTATGGTATGGCTTACTTCCATTACAGATACAAAACTAGTGACTATTGGTCCTACTACAAAGCCTAAAGATGCAGCCATAGTTATGTAACCTAAATTTCGTGACTTATCTTCTTCGGTAGATATATCAATAACAGCAGCTTGAGCAATCTCAAAAGCTCCACCAGCTAAACCGCAAATAAACCTGCTTGCTACAAATAATAAATAATCATGAGAGTATATTGCATATGCTGATAAAAGATAAGCAACACAAATAGTTAATAAAGCTACAATCAATATTATTTTACGCCCATACTTATCAGATAACTCCCCTATTATTGGGCAGCCTATCAATAACCCTAATGGCCAACAAGCCAAAGCTATGGAATAATACCAATTTTGAAAATTACCGCCAGGATCACCAAAAGTAACACAAGATTGCCCAAAGAATAATGACGGCATTATTGGAAAAACAAGCCCTGCCCCCATAATATCTATAATAATTGTTGTAATAAGTATTGGAATCAAAATATTTTTAGAGTGCAAGTTCATAACTTATATAACCTCGTAACAAATGAAAATAAAAGCTTTTTAATAAGAAAATTCAAGCGTATATACTACCGTAACAGGCTTAATTTATCAATGTTTGGAAGTCTGCAAAATATAGTTATGCCCTAACGAAAGTCTTTTTAATGCATTAAGAAACATCTTTATATAAAAAATGAAACTCTCATCTTTATCATTCAAAACTCTAACATCTTTTAATAAAGGTAAAATGTGTCTTTCAAAACGTAACAATTCTTTATAACTTATACGTTTGCGTTTTTTAATATCTTCTGATACATCTGTTAGCGATTTCATGATATATTTCTTAAACTCTATAAAAGCAGGTTCTTTATCAAGATCTGCTATCGTTTGAGGGTCAAAAGAAAATTCTATATACTCATACATTACAATCATGTATCTATATAGCCTACGAATATATAAGCTCATTTTCTCAAACTCTTGCACTTTTTTTGCAGACTTTTCATATTTCAATTCTTTAATAAGAGTAAGGTGTTTTGCAAACTCATGAATCTCTGAAATTGTTTTAACATAACTCTCTTTAAGCCGTGTTTCTGCTCTAATCGGAAATATAAATCTATTTACAAATAATGAGATTGCTATACCTAGAGATATTTCAATAGCTCTAGGTATAGCGACCTGCACACCCAGCTGCTTATTTAGAATAATAATTATGATAGTTATTCCTGCCAAAGTACCAGCATAACTATATTTAGAAGCTCCTGCAAAATAAACAGCTAAAAAAATAAATGGTAGAATTAACACTACTTGTAAAATATGATTTTGAACTGAAGCTATAATAACTAAAGCCACTAATGCTCCAGTGACCGTCCCCAAAAACCTCATTAGCGCCTTATCTAGAGCACCTCCTAAGTTAGGCTGAGTAGACATTACAACAACTACTGTAATTGTCATCCAAAGATACATTTGCTCTATATTAAAAAAATTTCCTAACAGAAGACCTAGTGTATAAGCAATCGCAACAGCTATTGTAGCTTTAAGAGCATTTATCGCTGCATACTTATTACTATTTAAAAAAGCAAATTGCATTACAAATATACCTTTAATTTATAAATTAACTACTCAGCACTAACTCTAAAATATAACGAATCCACCTAAGATAGATGCTTCTTACTATTACTGTTGACTTCTTTGTCTTACTGTTTCATACAATGCTATACCTGTAGCAACAGAAACATTTAAGCTAGAAACCTCACCTAACATTGGTAATTTAGCAAGAAAATCACAACTAGCTTTTATGCGCTGACGCATACCACTACCTTCTGCACCAGCAACTATTGCTACAGAATCTGCTAAATTCATCGAATATAAGCTGTCATTTGCCTCACCTGCTAAACCAATAACCCATACTCCTAATTGTTTGAGTTTTTCGATTGCTCTAGCAAGGTTAGTAACAACGACAATCTTTGTATGCTCTGCAGCACCGCAAGCAACTTTTTTAACCGTTGCATTGACTGGTGCGCTATTATCTTTAGGGATAATTATAAAATCAATACCTGCCGAATGTGCACTACGTATACACGCACCAAAATTATGAGGATCTTGGACATTATCTAATATTAAAATAAAAGCATTTTTATCCTGAGGAATTAAATTTTCAATATCATTCTCGGAATATGTTTTAAAATCATTTATCTCTATTGCAAAGATATTTTGATGATTTGCATCTTTTCTGATTCGTCCTGGAAGTTGCTCAAAACTATCAATAAAAGTAACTTTTAATCCTTTTGATTCAGCTTTAGAGATAATACTTTCAATCTTATGATTAGCATTTGACTTCTTAAATACCAATATTTCTTTTGTTTGATTAGCTTCTACCAAACTATCAACAGCATGAATACCATATATTAAACTACTCATTTAGTCTCCAAAAGCTTGACTAGCTTTTCTCTTAACCCATCAAATGAGCCATTACTCATCATCACAAGCTGGATATTCCTATCTCGGTACTTAGTTAATAACTCATCTACACAATCAACAAAATCATCAACATTCACTATAAAATCAACATTATTACTATTTTTGAGAATTTCTTTAGCATCCCATTTTAGTAAACTATGATTATACAACAATACTCTATCAGCTTCGATAATTGACATCGGCAAATTATCTTTATTATCGCCTTGACGCATTGTATTTGAACGTGGATCTATAAGAGCTATCACATAAGCTTCTTTAGCTTTATTACGCACAGCTTCTAGAGTTAACTTAATAGAAGTTGGATGATGAGCAAAATCATCATACAAAGTAACATTATCCTGATGAGATAATACTTCCAAACGTCTTTTAACTCCTTTAAAGCTTTCTAAAGCAGCTTTTATCACTTCATCATATATATTTAGTTGTTTTGCTACCGCATAGGCACTCATTGCGTTAAGCGCATTATGCTCACCTATTAAGCTCCATGATATTTCGATAATATTACCATTAATATCACATAACTCAAACTTTGAATAATCTGCTGTATGTTTAGCTATTTTGGTTCCATTATCAGAATTTACTCTAACTAGTTCTGACCAACATCCGATTGATATTATCTTTTGAACATTTTCATCTTTGTCATTATAGATAATCTTCGCTGTCGATGGCATTTTTCTAAGTAGTTGATGCAATTGCCAAAATATTGCGTCAATATCTTTGAAAATATCAGCATGATCGAACTCAATATTATTAATCACAAAAATACTTGGATCATAATGGATCAATTTTGAACGCTTATCAAAAAAAGCCGTATCATATTCATCAGCTTCAATGACAAAATACTCTGAATCTGTGTAGCGTGATGAAACACCAAAATCACTACTAACACCACCAACTAAAAAGCTAGGATTTAAGCCAGCCTGCTCAAGTATTTTTATAGTCATTGTTGTGGTTGTAGTTTTACCATGTGTACCAGCTATTGCAATAACTTTTTTGTACTTAAGAATATTCTGATATAGCCATTGTGGTCCTGAGAAATAATTTAGCTTTTCTGCGAGGATTTTTTCTATTATTGACATACCTCTTTTCATGATATTACCAATAATAATTTCATCAGGATTTGTATCTAGCTGATCACAATCAAATCCTTGTAAAATCTCTATGCCTTGAGACTCAAGATAAGTACTCATTGGTGGATAGACATTAAGATCCGAACCTGTTACTTTATATCCCTTTTGTTTAGCTAATACCGCTAAAGAGCCCATAAAGGTACCACAGATACCTAAAATATGAATATGTTTTGACATTAAAATTTTTTTGAAACTAATTAATAAAGTAGTTAAATTATATCAGTTTATTGAGTTTAAATATATTAATAGATCTTCTATCTTAAACTATATTTACTTGGTATTACTAAAGTTATTATCTATAATTTATAGCAAGTTTGGATATATTATGAATAATATATGTTTATAGAGTTTGCCCTTAAGAATCAGGTACTTAAATTTGGCGAATTTACGCTTAAATCAGGACGTATTAGTCCATATTTCTTTAATGCAGGGTTATTTAATACAGGTGATCAACTTGCCACACTTGCCGATTATTACGCTCAATTGATTATCAAAAGTGATGTCAAGTACGATATCCTTTTTGGTCCAGCATATAAAGGGATTCCTCTAGTTGCAGCTATTTCTACTGTACTAGCGCTGAAGTACAATATAGATATGCCTTACGCTTTTGACCGTAAAGAAGCGAAAGATCATGGCGAAGGTGGTGTATTTGTTGGTGCCGATATGACTAATAAAAAAGTATTGCTCATAGATGATGTGATGACTGCAGGTACAGCATTTTATGAATCATACAACAAGCTAAAAACTATTAATGCTGAAATAGCTGGTGTTGTACTATCGATAGATCGACAAGAAAAAGCTAAGGATAGCGATATTTCAGCAACTAAAAAAATATCTCAAGATTTCAATATTCCTATTCTAGCAGTAACTAACTTTGAAAGTATTTTTGAGTATGTCAAAGAAAATCTTGATGAAACAATAATCAACAAATTTAAACACTACCGTCAAAAATATGGCTCATAACAAAGATATTTATCTAATTTCGGATCTTCATCTAAATGCTAACCACGCTGAGATGGCTGATCTTTTTAAAAAGTTTTTAGATACTATTACATCTTCACAAAATCAACTTTTCATACTTGGCGACTTTTTTGATTACTGGATTGGTGATAACCACAGAGATAACTTTTATCACAAAATTACAAAGTGGCTAAAAGAAGCTTCAGATCAAGGTTTAGAAATATTTTTCATGTATGGAAATCGTGATTTTTTAATTGGCAAAAAATTTGCTAAGCAAAGTGGCGTTACTTTAATTAAAGATCCTTACTATATAGATATATATAATCAAAAAATACTCTTCTCGCATGGAGATCTATTTTGTACAGATGATAAGAGTTACCAAACTTATAGAAAATGGATAGCATACAACCCAATTCTTAGATTTATTTTCAGAAGATTACCTTTATTTATTAGAGAATACACCGCGAGAAATGTGCGCAAAGCAAGCTATGTAAAAAACCGTAAAAACCCAAATGTTGATGTAACAGCCAAAGGTATTGAAAAATATCGTAATAACTGTGATATTATCATTCATGGTCATACGCACAAAATGGCTATACATCTAACTGATAATTATACTAGATATGTACTTGGCGACTGGTTCAAAGATGGTAATTATATAAAAATCTCAAAGAATGGTGAGATTATGCAGGTCACTTCAATTTAAATAATCCTTTTTTAAAAGCAAAATTTCTAACTAATTAATTGAAGTAGATACTACTTAAACATATAATAATTTTATCTTTATTTTTCGCTAGATTGTATTCTCAATGTTTATAGAGATACCAAAATGTACTTCATTAGGTGTCAAGTAATTTAAACATTTCTTAGGTCTATTATTCAAGTCTATCTGTAACTTTCTAATGTATTGATGAGATATATTGTTAAAGTTAGTACCTTTAGGTATAAATTGTCTGATATACCTATTCATGTTTTCATTAGTACCTCTTTGCCAAGGACTGTATGGATCAGCAAAGAATACTTTGATGCCAGTCTTGCTAGTTAGCTTCTTATGTTTAGCAAACTCTTTACCATTATCAAATGTAGCTGTTAATATTTTATGACCATTAGATACTTTGTACAATATTCTATTGATTGAATTAGCTGTTCTATCTATAGACTTGGCTAAAATAGTAAATCTGCTAGCTCTATCGACCATTGTTACAATAGCACTTTTATGGTCTTTACCAACAATAGTGTCACCTTCAAAGTGATAAAGATTTTTTCTATTAGCACTGCTAGGTCTTTCAGAAATACTCGCTCTATCCTTTATCTTAACTTGTTTAGAGTCACCTTCTTTTTTGTATTTATATTG
>NZ_WBSX01000046.1 GCF_009823375.1 Francisella noatunensis subsp. noatunensis
CAATATAAATACAAAAAAGAAGGTGACTCTAAACAAGTTAAGATAAAGGATAGAGCGAGTATTTCTGAAAGACCTAGCAGTGCTAATAGAAAAAATCTTTATCACTTTGAAGGTGACACTATTGTTGGTAAAGACCATAAAAGTGCTATTGTAACAATGGTCGATAGAGCTAGCAGATTTACTATTTTAGCCAAGTCTATAGATAGAACAGCTAATTCAATCAATAGAATATTGTACAAAGTATCTAATGGTCATAAAATATTAACAGCTACATTTGATAATGGTAAAGAGTTTGCTAAACATAAGAAGCTAACTAGCAAGACTGGCATCAAAGTATTCTTTGCTGATCCATACAGTCCTTGGCAAAGAGGTACTAATGAAAACATGAATAGGTATATCAGACAATTTATACCTAAAGGTACTAACTTTAACAATATATCTCATCAATACATTAGAAAGTTACAGATAGACTTGAATAATAGACCTAAGAAATGTTTAAATTACTTGACACCTAATGAAGTACATTTTGGTATCTCTATAAACATTGAGAATACAATCTAGCATAGTAAATATAGATAATAATAAGAAGAAGATTGATCTTAAAATAGTTGACTTGCTAATGTCTCATGCTGCTAATGAGTCCGATATTAAACTATTAAATGAAATACGAGATGATCTTAGACATAATAAAACATCGATCGCACATATGATAGAAACCGAGCATGATGATACTGACTTCACGTCATTAAATAGCGCTTACTACAGCATTGAATTGTCTTTACAAAACTTAAATATCCAAGCTCCACTTCAAACAGACTATGGCAGATATGTTGCAATCTTGATTGATGCAATCATTAATGGTATAGATTATGAAAAGCTAAATTCAAAAGACTATGAAAAACTTTTAACAATCTTAAATAATGGTAAAAAACGATCAATTGCTGAAGATAAACAACAAACTGAAGAGCAAAAGTATCAATATCAAGCGCAAAATGAAGATGAAGACATTGTAATAGTTCAATAAGATCGGAATATCTCTTAAATTAATTATTACTACCAATAAAAATCTTATATTCCCCTTATTTAAATGTATATCTAGAATTTAAAGCAATCTTATATTCTTTTGTAAACTGAGAGGCATCATGAAAAATATGACATATAATCCCTTTATAAAGTTTTTCTTATTTATTTTTTGTATATCTCTTACCTTTGCAACAACAAAAGGTTCAAATAATGCAAACATATATATTAATAGCCTACTATCAAAACGTATGTTAGTAGGTTTCTTAAATATTGAAGATTTTTTCTCTACCTTAAAAATCAATATCCAAAAAGTTAAAGATGATGGTTACAATACAATTGTAATATCAGATGCTTATGTATCTGAATCAAAAATTAGTTTTTATCAAAATAATGATACAAGGGAGTATCATATTTTAGATAAAATACACCAAGCTAAAAAGCTCGGCATGAAAGTATTGCTATCTTTCGGTGGGTCAAAAAATACTTTTCATCCAAACATTAATAAAGATGGTCAAGATCCTGAAATTTTAGGCAAAGATATGTCTAATGCTCAAATAAATAATTTAGCCAAAAATATTATATTTTTTTAGAAAAAAAATAATATTGATGGTATTGTATTCAATCTAAGGAAATATACTTCACCAGAACTAATAGATAAGCTTTCGAACAAGATTAAACAAATAGATTCAAATATTATTGTTTCAATAAATGCTAAAATTAAAGATTATAAGCTTGTAACTTGTGGAAATAGCTATGACTATGACCAGGCAATCAATAATGGTAATATTGATTATATATTTTTACAAGAATATGACTCTCCAGGGGCATATAATCCCGATTTCATATCCCAAAGCTATGAAAAAATTATAGGAAAAACAAAAATACCACTAAAAACAAAAATACTAATAATTGAACCAACAAATGCTATAGATGCTAATATTAATTCTATTTACCACCCTTATGGCTATGCTTCGAAAACTTTAACAACTCCTGAAGCAATAGATTAATTATACCTCAAATAGATAAGTTAAAATTCAAACCCAACTTTGGCGGCATTGGAGGTTGGACATTAAATACTGAATATACGCCTAGTTATTACGGAGATCATACTTATACGCCTGGATCTTTTGCAAAAGGATTAACTAGCTGTATTTATAAAAATATTTGCTCCTCAAGAAACGCTAGAATAAAAGGTTCAATCATAGCTGGTTTTTTAACACTTCTGCCCAATGATAAATTAAATCAACTAAACAATAAGTTTTAAAATGCCCAAGAACAAAGAGTACTGTGACCAATATCCTGAGATTTGTAAATATAATATGTTAATTATTGGAGATATAATCTATAGAGAAGATAAAGATAAGTTTGATCTATCTTTTAAAAATACAAAAGGGAATCGAAAACACAACCAAGAAGAACTAAAAACGTTTATCAACTATATGAAACAAAAAGGAAAATATATACTAATAAATATTAAAGCAGATAATTCAAAAATAAACTGGAAAAAATAAATTTAGAGAGCATACGAGAGATCGTACAAGAATACGGCTTTGATGGAATAAATTTTGATTTAGATGACTCTTCTATCCCTAGTGATGAAAAAGATTCTTATATTGCAGCAGAAAAAATTAAGAACTTGATAACACCTATTAAATACAAAAATACAAATCTCTGGCTAACTTTTTCTCCCAAATGGGATTATATAGTAGCCCCATTAACAAAGAATGGTAAAGATAACATTTTTACAAATCATAGCTGTAGAGTTACTTAATAATATTGGTGCTTATAATATAGATTATATCTTTATGAACACCTATACAGATAAATCTGATGATAGCATACTTAGTTTTTATAAAGATAAGAATGATCAGTATCTACAAATTTCACCTCTAGAAGGATATGACAAATTTATAGCTTCTCTTGCTTGGGCTTTAACTACACAAGAAGGATATGATGCAAATTTACCAAAATATCATGTCGATAAGCCTTTTAAGTTACCTGCTGATAAACTTGTATTTATGATTCCATCTTTTAAAGATACAACATATATTCCAACCAATATAGATATCAATAAAGTAGTATCTCTTATAAAAGATCATGATGGATCTTTTGCAGGATTTACTATTTGGAATTCACAAAACACCGCAAACATATTAGATACACTCATAAATATACAGCTACCTAGTAATAGATCCTATATATTGGATAAAACAAAGAAAAAAATAGCATTAAATAATAGTTTTGACTTAGCTCAAAATATTGATCCAGATATAATTCATTATCCTAATAACATTGGTACCTATAATGAAAACACGACAATTGAATTCCGAGGAAAAAAATATATGTGTCTTTCTAATTTAGAATTACCTCTATGTAATAATCTTCAATATATTCCTACAGGGACTTTAGCCGATCTAGCATGGAGAGAACTAAGCTATCTCGAGAAGAAAAAAAGAAAAAAATCAAGTGAGGATAATACTCCTGAATATCCAAAAAATATAAGAAACTACAAAAATAATCAAATAGTTACATACAATAATAAAAAATTTAGTTGTATTCAAGGAAAACAGAAACTTTGCAATGACTCTAAATATAGCATGGCTAATCAAAATGGGTATCTAGCTTGGAACGATATAACTAATGATTTAGTTGATCCAAACTCTCTCAAGATGTCTGAAAAAAATCTTCAAACAAATATTGATTATAAATATCCATATAATATCCAAGATTATAAAGGAGGGACGGTAGTATCACTCAATAATTTCACATATAAATGTAAAATCGGTCCAGAGTCTGCTTTATGCAGCCAAAAAGTCTACATACCTACAGGAATATATGGGAAAGATGCATGGGAAAAACTATCCTAATATATAAAAACAGCTACTTGATTATCAACTTCAAAGGTTGTGATATCACCTGATAGCTCAATATCACGAGCTAGTGATTCAAAGTCGATATAGTATATCTTATTGCTAAATTAGTACGTATAATATTGTCCCATAGAACATTTATGTTTTTTGGTACATGGTTTTTCTTAGAACATTTATTCTCTATCGGATTCAAATCTAGAATATAATTGCAAAATCTCGTGTCAAAGGAGCTAGATGGAGCTACAGTTAAACTATTATATAAAGATAATAACCGCTTATATTTGATGCCACTAAACTCAAAATTTCAAAATAATGATGAAATCAAATCACCAACTGATGCAGTAATAATTGGTAGAGTTATTAACTCTTTTAATGTTAGGAGTTTTTGATATTATATCATTTTCATAGTTATCATGTGCAGTTATCAAAAACAAAATTCAAAAGTCTTATAACTCTAAACACAAGTCTTTAATAACCTTACATAAAACCATATGGAACCATAAATTTGTAAAAGTAGATTATGTAAGTATTTAATGAAACTATAAGAAAGTAATAAATGGTGCCCGGGGCCGGAATCGAACCGGCACGGAGGTTAAGCTCCGAGGGATTTTAAGTCCCTTGTGTCTACCAATTTCACCACCCGGGCAGTTAGTGGAGGCTGAGGCCGGAATCGAACCGGCGTCCAAGGCTTTGCAGGCCTCTGCATAACCATTTTGCTACTCAGCCACACAAACCTAAGAGTATGGAGCGGGAAACGAGGCTCGAACTCGCGACCCCAACCTTGGCAAGGTTGTGCTCTACCACTGAGCTATTCCCGCTTTATAGGGTGATATATTACCTTATTTTCAAAAGTTGTCAATAGAGATATAGCTTTAATTTTCAAGAAATATTAATTTTTAGTTCTGATTAACATCAAAACTAATCTTGAAGAGATTTTGAATATTATTTATAAGTTTAACATCAGGACTCTTACTTAAATCAACATTACCATTATTTTTGATAGGATTATTTCTTTTTAGAGTTTTAGCATCATTAGCCAACATATTTAATAGAGCCATCTCATTAATGGGCTTATTTGCCTTAGCATGGATACTTATATTCTTAGGATTCTGCAAAAACATTGCAAAAGATGACAATACCTGCTGTAAGAATTTATCTTGTTGTTGCACTGCAAAAAGCTGTAACAATGCTCCATATGAGCCTAATACTTGCTGAGGAGTCGTATTCGGATCTTGATTTGCAAGCCTAGCTATTTTTTCAAGTAGACCATAGTTAGCAAATGTAACATTTACATTTTTTAGACATAGTTCATTATTACAATCATATAAATCTTTTTGATCTTGTGCACCCACGCCTAGATATGGTAATAAGCTTAATTTGTCATTTACCATAGCTTCAGCACTACCATTCAAACTTACTAGCCCTTCTACCTGTATATCAAAGTTAGTATTATATTTATTATTCTTAAACTGACGGTCTGAATTAATTTTTATATTAATAGTATTAGTATCAAGTATTGAAAAAACCTCTCTTATTGGTGATTTCTCAGGGAAAAAATCCTTTTGGAAGTTAAGCTGAATTTTTGAGTCAGCGGTATTTGACTTAACATAAGCATTATCTAAAGTTTTACTTGTACCATCAATGATTTGATTGATAGTACTATCATTTAAGTCTACGCCATCAATCACGATATTATATTTACCATAATTATTAGCACCTAACTTTCCATCAAAGTTTAATGTTAACTCTCCAGATTTCTTACCTAATTCACCATTAAAATCTAATATTGGATCTTGCTTGTACTCTTTTCCTAAATATTTATCTGTTATTTCTTTTAAAACTTCTGAAAAGTTTGCATCGAAACTAAGATTTTGTATCTTCGAGTTCATACACTCTGTCATCAATGCTGCTAAGAAGTCCATATCAACACTAGTTCCAGACAAGTCTATATCTTTTAATTTAGCATTTGTTTTTATAAATGTCTTTTTACCTATAGTCGAGTTTAATGCAAAACTGATAGTACTGTTGCTATAGTCATAGTTAATATCAAGGTTGTATATTGCTTGACCAACAGTATTCATCATAATAGCAAATAAACCTTGATTATTTGCAAGATCTTTTGGATCTGTATTTGAGCTAACTACATTACTATTAGCAACTGCCGTAGCTAAATTTGCTATACTTAAGCCTTCGATTTTAATGTTAAAATTATTTTTAACTGTTTGTCCAGCCTTTAAGCCTGCAAATGTAGCTTTATTAATACTGATATTTGGATTTTTCGGATCATTACTTATTATCATAATATCAGTTGCTACTAGACTACCACTTTTATCCTGAGAAACACTACCTACTGTTATTTTTGTAGGATATGGAAATAGCGAATCTAAATTACTAATAAGCATCTCATTGTTGTCATGCTTCTCTTGACTAGTTAACTTAGTAGCTCCAGTTGCTGTTGTTGCATATAAATTTGTTGTTGCAAAAGTAGCTAAACATAACGATGTCAATAATATTTTTTTCTGCAAACGCATTTGATATCCTCTTTTTTTTAAAAGTTTTTAATCTAATTTATAAGCTAAAGTAAGCCGAAATCCACTCCAAAACTTACCACATACCTTAGGAATCAAATATAATGTTCATTCATTAGTTTTCAGCAATCATCATACTTAATTATTTCAATAAACTGCTATTTTTCTTACAACTAACAACAAAACTCTATATATTTACCCAAGTATTAATTATAATCTTTCTTTAGTATAACATTATGATATTAAACACTTAGCAAAGTTTAATAGATTTATTAAAAAAAATTACACTTATGAAAGATCTATCAAGATTAGATATACCTAAAAAAACAACAAAAGAAAATCCCCAAGAACTACAAAAGCCTACAGGCTCTAAAAAGAAAAAAATAGTAATTGCAGCTGTAGTATGCTTATTGGTAATAGCTGTAGCATCTAAACTTATAAACAAACATCTAAAAAAAATTAAAGCTGAAGAAGAAAAAGCAAAAGCTGAGCTACAAGTTGATCAAAGTAATAATTCAGCAGAAACTCAAGATAATAAAGATGATAGTACCCAAACCGATGCGACAAATAGTGATCAAAAACCAGACTTCTCTGAAAATGGTAGTGGCGGAAAAATGGTATTTACATTCTACAACAGTCTTAAGCATGATAGTGTAGAAGTTGATGTTCAACCTGATGCACAAAGAGCGCAGTACAAATATACATACATATATCAGATAGCTTCATTTAGAAATATGGATGAAGCCTCTTGGTATGTCAAAAAAATGAAAGAAGATGGTCTTAACCCACAGTTCCAGCGCGTAGGTAACTGGATTAGAATGTATATTGGACCTTATGATAGCAAGCGCGCCATGGCTCCGGATATAATCAAACTTCAGAGAATTGGATTAAACGGTGGTTTCCCACGTGAAATTAGTCGTACAAAAATAGAACCTACAGATACTAAAAAAGATTCAAAAAGTAAATCCACAAACGATCCGAAAGACTCAACCAACGATAAAAATCCTAAAAATTAAACCACTTTAAAAGTTATTCTTTAACTCTCTAAGCTTAGCAAACATTTCTCTACCAAATCGATATTCAGGTAACGCCTGTAATAAAGACTTATCACTTATAGATCTAATAAAAATATTAAGCTTACTCTCCTCTGCTAAATTCACAACCGGCTTATGTTCAGCCGCAAGCTCTGCAACTTGATTTCTATAATAATTAAAAGATTCATCATTAGGCAGTATACTAAGTGCAAAATCAAGATTGCTTTGCCAATAGTCATGAGCTGGATATGCCTTTATGTCTCCATCTAAACTAGAAATTTTGACTACTGAATCATACAGCTGATTTACATCAGCCGAAATCGCATGTACACCACCAACACCAGCATTAAACAATGTATCTCCACAGAAAAGAGCCTTCTCTTTCTCAAACAAGAAACATACATGATCATCTATATGTCCTGGAGTATACATTACCTTACAGTTTGTAAAACCGAAATCTATAAAATCACCATCAGCAACATAAATATTTGGCTTAAAAAGCTCATTATCTGCATAAGCATACACCAAAGCATCAGGATAGATCTCAAGCAATTTCTTAACTCCAGCAATATGATCGCCATGCCTATGTGTAATAAGTATTGCCTCAAGCTTTAAAGTATTTTGTTTGATAAATTCATCAAATATATCTGCTTTAAGAGGATCTATGACAATAGCATAATTCTCATCATATAATAAATATTGATAATTTCTTAAGTTGTTATTCAAAAACCATCTTTTAACTTGCATCTAAATATACCTTTTAGTTATTTTGATAAACTAACTTTGTTGCTGAGATATCTACACCAGCCACATCACCATTTTTTATAAAAAACTTACACAATATATGATGATATCTTTCTAGTTGTGTGATAGTCAGTAATTCCTTAGTATGCCTTTCAATATAATCATAAGCCATTTTAAAACTATAATTATCTGACTTAACTACAGCGAGTTCTAGTAACATAAGGATACTATTATAATCATGGTTAGTTCTAGTAAGAACTTTTTCAGATAATTTAGCCACCGGTATGCTAAACGCATTGACGTAAATTTTTAGCATTTCTGGCATAATATTGGTTGCAGCTAATTGCTTCTTAGCAAACTTCTCAGCCAACACCATTTCTTCAAAGTCAACAAGCTGCTCTAGATATACTCTACTTATTGTATTAGTTGTTTCTGCTTTATTATATATATCTGATAGTTTATCAACATCTTTTGCTTTTCTTAGTGCCAAGATAATTAATCTTTCACCCAAGTCCTGTTTTAGATAAACATCATATTTTTCTAAAATTTTGAGAGCAAACACATCATCCTCATCAGCTAAAGCGATACTTGCAGACAAATTTGCAATATTAGGTAAAAATCTATAATTATTTTTCTCTAAAAGTACAGTCACTTTAGCACGTGCTTCTGAGAACTTCTGTACAAGATAAAGCTTATATACCTCAAAAAATTTATACACATTTGTATTATTATTAATCTGTTTAAGAGCTTTATCCAATTCTTTAATATCTTTGCTGTTCGCAATCATACAAATCTTTTTAAAAAGCATATACTCTTTAAAATGTCTTGGAGATATTTTAGAAATATTTAAAATACTTAGCTTACTAGTTAGTCTATTATTTTCCAAAACCATATCAGCAAGCAAATCTGTAAATCTCTCCTGTTTATCAACCGTAAATAGACCAATAAACCAATTAAATAATAAATATGGAAGTTGAAAACTTAACTTAATTACCCTAAAGCCAAAAACTAATACGAATAATAGTATAAAAACCACAAATACAAAGGCAACTAAGTTTACTTTGATAGCTTTATCAGCCATCACTAACATGATATATCCATGGTTTTTAGTTGCCCATACACCAATCAAAGTAGCTAGAACAACAACTATTATAAGCTTGAAAATCCTTATCATTTATCACTTCCTTGTATACTTATATTAGTTTTAGCCAAGTTCGATTCTTTTACTAAAAGTTTATTTTGCTGCTCAGATAACTGATTAATCACCTTATCTAAACTACTATTTATATCATCAAGATTTTGCGATCTAATATTTTCTATACTCGTCTTCAACTCTTTTGCATTGCTATCTTGCACAAAGTATCGATCGACAATATTGATCAGGTTATCTTTAGCTTGATCAATGCTATCTTGATCATTACTATACATAGCACTCTGTAGCTGTATCAATGAGTTATACAAATTACTTGCAACAGCTTGTTTAGCTTGATTAGTTGCAACAAGAGTCTGATTCTCTGGTATATTTTGTATTTCAACTACAGAATTTAAAATTTTCATATAATTATTTTGAGAAGATGTATTAGCCTCCATAGAAGCATTCTCAGGAGTGATATATCTAAGCTTACCAAACTGCTGTTGAATAGAAGCAAACTGCTTGATGACATCACTTCTTGAAAGAGACTTTCTTATCGAATCTTTTACTTTCTGACGCTCACTAACACTTATATTTGCAACCCCACTAACCTCTATTTTATCAAATGCACTATCAACCAGTTCATTAGCCTTTTGTGCATTACCATCAAAAATTGCCACATCTTTAGCTAATACTAAGTAGTTGATAGCCGACTGAATATTAACTATACTCATCTGCAGATACAAATCCTTAGTTGGAACTGCTACTTGATTGCCTAATGTTGTAATCTGAGACTGTGTAGCTTTAAGGCTCTCTGTCAAAAAATCATTTTGAGCACCTAGATCTTTTATTGTCTCTTTTTGTTCAGCCTGTATTGATTTAAGTGATTCAAGTTGATTTTGTAAGATAGTTAAAGCTTGATCATTAGCACCAAGTTTATTATCACCTCTTTCAAAATCAATAACAGAATAACTAGCTAAACCAAGAGCTACTAAAGATACAACAATGCTCGCTTTAGAAAAGATATTAAATGACGTTTTGTTCTTATTTAAATTTGACTCCTGAGCAACATTATCATTAGTGCTATTGGTTTGCTCTTGCTGAATATTTTTTTCCTGTGACATTTCTTAGCCTCAATATATTCTCGTATTTTTTGATAGATACAGTTATTATCTAATTTCTCAAGCTTCAAAGTATTTTTGAAGCCTTGTTCATTAACTAATTTTAGCATTTTTGGGCTTGTTATGGTAACAATTGCAGCTGTAGGAGCTACTATTTCGCCAAAAATTCTATTCAAAGACTTAAAAATATCGATACTTGTGGTAACAATAACATCAGGATTTATACCATCATCAATGAATTTTAAATACGCTTGGCTAAGCGTAGCAACACTCTCAAAAACTCTCTGATAAGTTTCAAATTTATCGCACTTTGTTAGTTGCGATATTTCTTTGACAAGCAGTTCATTTCCAGAAACCCCAGAGATAACCGCAAAACTATCATCAGAAACATCTTCTTCCAAGATTAGCTTCAAAAGCTCTTGTGAACCATGATCGTGTGGATATATAGCATCTAAACCATATTTTTTTAGAGTTTTTGCGGTGCTTTGACCTACACTGTAGAGTTTTTTATCATGAAACAATTCAGAATTATATTGAGCAAATAAACTTTCAACAGCATATTTACTAGTAAATATATAATTTGTATAACCCAGTACTGAACTTGCTATTCTAATGTAATCTATATTAATACATGGTAGACTCGTAGCTGTATACCCTTTAGATCTTAGTAATTGTGAAAGCTTATCAGCATCATCCTTAGGACGACAAACTAATATTTTCATTTACTGGTTTTCTTGTGCAGTTGCATAGATATAGTCAAGCATTGACTTTAAACCATTAGCTCTTGTAGAGCTCAAATTATTGCCAAAACCAATTTCCTTAATAAAACCAGTATCTGAATTAAGTATATCTGCTGGAGTTGCTTCACTATATACTCTTAGTAGCATTCCAATCAACCCTGAAACAATCAATGCATCACTAGTAGCTATAAAATGTAACTCACCATCTTTTATACTGCTGTCGAACCAGACTTGGGATTGACAGCCTTTAACCAAATTCTCCTCAGTTTTTTTATTTTGAGGAAACTCTGGTAATTGCTTACCCAACGATATGACATAATCATACTTATCTTCCCAATCTTCAAAGAAAGATAATTCTTCAACTAATTTTTGCTGTCTTTGTATAACTTGATTTTCCATACTAACTATTACTATTTTAAATATATGATGTTTTGAAACTTATGATATGTTATCACACACACAAATTCATATAAACATGATAAAACATCATATTTTTCTAAAAAAACTAAAAATAATGTTGACAGCATCACAAAACAGCAATATAATACCTCACAAGTTCCCCGATAGCTCAGTCGGTAGAGCAGTTGACTGTTAATCAATTGGCCGGCGGTTCAAGTCCGTCTCGGGGAGCCAATAAATTCAAGAAAAATTTTTCACTATACTAAAAAGTTTTTTACTTAGGGTTATTTGGTAGTTTATATTTTTCTCCTCCTTTCTTATCTCTAAATTTATGAATTCTGAATAGCCCTAAGTGTGCTTATTCATAATAATATTAATTTTACTTATAATATAATTTAGAAATTTCGATTTCACTTATAGTTAAATTTTGACTATACTCGTTAATATCAGTATTTATAAAGTTTGACAATATGATATTTTTAATCTTTCTAACAACATTTCTTAGCTTAATATTTGCAATAACAAATAAGCATAAGTTAGCTATCACCCTTTTCCTTGTGTCTTTGGGATTATTACTAGTAGTATTTATTCCTCATACAATTCGATATATAAATATTCAACTTTAAGGGGCTAGCTATGAAAGATAATATTTTAGACTTATTCGACTCTATAGCTATTATTGGTATAAGTGTTGTATTAGCAATGGCTTTTTATTATCAACTTTATTTCCAAGAGCTACCCGTGTGCCTTATGTGTGTTCCAAAGAATGTCACTGAGCTTATTAACTTTTGGATTACTACTAAACTTGTCGCATGGTAATAAATATAAGAACTATTTGTTCGTAACATTAGTAGCTATTTTAAATGCTGCAATGGCGATGACACAAATACTTTTACATATTGCTCCAGGTACTGGAAATTATGGAGATGCAGTATTTTCATTACACATGTATACTTGGAATTTTATTGTAAGTATTATTTTCATAATATATGCGACTATTTGTGGATTCTTTACTCCAAATGAAGATAAAAAGAAAAATTTAAGTCTATTCACTAAAGTAGCAATATTCTTGATACTAGCTTTAACTCTTGCCAATACAATAAGTGTATTTGTTGAATGTGGTCCACATCTTTGTCCATCTGATCCAGATAGTTATTGGTTATTAAATCTATAAAAAATAATTGACATAAAATTTATTCAGTATAGAATATATACTCCTAAGCAAAATCATATCCAGCAAGTAACAAAGTTACGCTTTTGGGTTTGATTGAGTCTTAATATGCTAGATAGTATTCTCAATGTTTATAGAGATACCAAAATGTACTTCATTAGGTGTCAAGTAATTTAAACATTTCTTAGGTCTATTATTCAAGTCTATCTGTAACTTTCTAATGTATTGATGAGATATATTGTTAA
>NZ_WBSX01000047.1 GCF_009823375.1 Francisella noatunensis subsp. noatunensis
TTAACAATATATCTCATCAATACATTAGAAAGTTACAGATAGACTTGAATAATAGACCTAAGAAATGTTTAAATTACTTGACACCTAATGAAGTACATTTTGGTATCTCTATAAACATTGAGAATACAATCTAGCTTTTAAAATTTAGTTAGGATTTTATTAAATTTGTAGAAATTAAAAAAATATAAAGAGAATCTGGAGCGGGAAACGAGGCTCGAACTCGCGACCCCAACCTTGGCAAGGTTGTGCTCTACCACTGAGCTATTCCCGCATGAAACTATGGCACACCCAAAGGGATTCGAACCCCTAACCGCTCGGTTCGTAGCCGAGTACTCTATCCAGTTGAGCTATGGGTGCAAAAGTTGAAGCATATTATATGCAAAAAATATTAGTTAGTCAAGTTTGTAATGTTATTAATTGTTGCTATTAATTTGTCTTCTAATTCTTGATCGTTTAAATTTGTATTATCAATAATGAAATCAGCAATTTTTTCTCTCTCATCATCAGATATTTGTAGATTTATGAATGCAACAGCTTGTTGTCTATTTTTACCATCGCGCTCCATTAGTCTTCTAATTCTAGTTTCAAGATCTGCTTTGATAACTACTACTTTTTTAAGATAGTCGTAGTGTCTAAAATTATATGGTCCTAGTAATGGAATGTCGACAATAGTCATTACAGTATCTGATTCTTTTACTTGTTTCTTTATCTCTCTATTGATAACTGGGTGTAAATAATCTTCAAGCCATTTTTTAGCCTCTTTAGATTCGGTAATGATTGCTCTGAGCATAGCTCTATTTATTTGCTTGTTCATTACTATATCGTTGCCAAATTTTTCAGCTATTTTCTTGATTACGGAAGGTTTTTTGGTAATTTCTCTACTTATAGTATCTGCACATACAACATTTAAATTCATTTTTTCTTTTAGAATTTTTGTTGCTGTTGATTTGCCACTAGCTATACCACCAGTTATACCAATTGGATAAGTTTGTATCACGCTCATCTACGCCTTCATCGTAAAAAATTATTTGAGAACCGATTTTAATATTTTTTTCTTAGAAAGTCATATATTTTTTGATTAAAATCCATTTTAAACTTAAAATAATTATATTTTTACTAAAAACATCTATTATTTTGTGTCTATTGAAAATGTAATTCTAGAAAAGATAAAAACTACGAATAAACCTATGTTATTTAGGGATTTTATGCGGATGGCTTTATATTATCCTGAATTTGGTTATTACTCTGGGTCTAAAGAAAAAATATCTTCGACTGGAGATTTTATTACGGCAACTTCTCAAACATCACTATTTGCGCGTACTTTTGCAAGGCAGTTTGCACTAGTGTTTTCAGAGTTGGGTAGAGATTCTAATATTATAGAGTTTGGAGCTGGTAGTGGTAAGTTTGCTATTGACTGTATGCATGAGCTTAATAGCTTAGATAGCTTACCTGACAAATATATAATAGTTGAATTAAGTAATGATCTAAAATCTAGGCAGCAAGAAAATGTAAGGAAAAATATTCCTGAGCTTTACGATAGGTTTGAGTGGTTGACAGAGCTTCCAAACTATAAGCTTAAGGCAGTGGTTTTTGCAAATGAAGTTTTAGATGCAATGCCGGTAGATATTTTTAGAGCAGAAAATAATCAACTTATACAGCAAGGTATATACTGGACTGATAATAAGTTCAAACTCGTTGATATGGCTAGAAATGATAAGCTTTTTGAGTATGAAGCTAATAGGATATTGCTAGATAATATCAATTTTGAAGATGGGTACGCTAGTGAAATAAATACTTGGATCCGTCCATGGATTAAGTCTTTGTATGATATTTTAGAGAGCGGTATGATATTTTTGTGCGACTATGGTTATCATAGGAATTTATACTACTCAAAAGAAAGGAGTATGGGAACTTTAGCTTGCTACCATCAGCATAAGACTAATTATGATCCGTTTATCAATATTTGTGAGCAAGATATTACGGCGCATGTTGATTTTACAACTGTTGCTGAGGCTGCAACAGAAGCTGGATTTCAATTAGATGGTTATATGACACAAGCAAATTTTCTCAAAAAAGCTGGTGTTGCCGATGTTTTTGATGATGTATCTAAGAATCTTAAATCTAAAGATCAACTGAGATATACTAATGATATCAAAGAACTTCTGCTTAACGACAAGCTTGCTGAAGTGTTTAAGGTAATTGGCTTTTCTGTTAATTTTGACTACATATTAGATTCATTTGATAATGAGGACAATATTGATTATTTGCTGTAGATAATAAGCTATTAAAGTTTGTTAAATAATTTTTGTGTAAGTTTGTGCTAAAATAATTTTAGATTAATAAAAAATATTCTTATATGAAAAAAGTTGTGATAATTGGTTACAGTTTTGTGTTACCTGAAGGTATAAGTAGTGATCGTGATCTATGGCAAGCTTTGGAGCAGTCAAAGGATCTTGTTTCTGAAATACCAAATTCACGAATTGATAAGAAAAGATTTTTGCATTTATCAAAGAAAAAAGCTGGAAAATCATATAGCTTTTCGGCTGGAGTTATTCCAGATATTGAAGTATTTGATTCAACTCTTTTCAATATAAGTTCAAGAGAAGCGAGCAAAATTGATCCTCAGCAACGGATGTTACTTAATCATACTTACTTTGCTCTGCAAAAAGCTGGATATATACCAGAAAAGCTCTCGGGAGAAAACTATGGGGTGTATGTTGGGGCTTCAAACCCAGACTATAGTTATTTCTCTGTTGAGAACGGGGAAGAAATTAATTCATATACCATGACAGGGGCTGCTAAAAGCATTATAGCTAATCGCGTTTCCTACAGTTTTAATTTCAAAGGGCCAAGTATGGTCGTTGATACAGCTTGTTCTTCTTCTTTAGTAGCTTTAGATATAGCTGTAAAAGCGATTCAAGCAAATCAAATAGATACCGCTGTAGTAGGTGGAGTAAATTGTTTATTACACCATACCCCATTTATTGGTTTTTCTAAGGCTCATATGATGTCGCCTTCTGGCAGATGTCGAAGTTTTTCAGCTGAAGCAGATGGATATGTCAGGTCAGAAGGCTGTGTTGTTGTTGTTATCAAAGATTATGAAAAAGCTATTGCTGATGGCGATACTATCTATGCATTGATCAATAAAACAGCTGTGAATAGTGATGGTAAAACATCAGGGCTACCATTGCCTAGTTATGAGGCACAGCGTGATTTACTAAAGAGTATTTACGATGGAGTAAATTTAAACAATTTGGTTTATGTTGAGGCGCATGGGACAGGTACCCCTGTAGGTGATCCTCTAGAGATCCAGGCTATTGCAGAAGCAATAGCATCAAAGAAGAAATCTAGTCTTATAACTGGTTCTATAAAATCAAATATTGGTCATCTAGAGCCTGCTTCTGGTCTAGCAGGCATCATAAAAGCATTACTAATATTGCAAAATAAAAAAGTCCCAGTAAATATACACTTTGATGAACCAAATCCTAAATTACAATTGCAGCGTAATAATATTGAAATACCTAGTGAAATTGTAGATGTTGATGTTAATAAAGAAAGTTTAATTGGAGTTAACTCTTTTGGTTTTGGTGGAACTAACGCGCATGTGTTGTTGCAAGCATATCTAGAAAAATCTCCAACAAAGAGATATGAAATAGCAGAGTACTTCTCTAATAAATTAATTGTAAAGACACACAGTGCTAAGCTTTTAGCTGATCAAAAAAGGTTGACTAAGGAAACTATAAATAATCAGTTGAGTTACTATAGCCATTCAATAGCCTCTCAATGCTATAGGGGTACTAAAGGATTTTTTGCTTTGTATGATAGTTTTGAAGATTTTTCTGATAATAAATCTAGAGATTATGATATAGACTTTGCTTCTAAAAATATTGCCTTGATATTTGCTGGAAATGGTTGCCAGTATTCTGGTATGTTGAGATTGTTGCATGAGTCTAGTGAGCTGACAAGCTATCTTGAAGATACTATTTCTGAACTTCAAGAAATTAGTGAGATGAGTTTAAAAGATTGGTTAGATATTGATAGTGGATCTTATAGTGATACTAGAATTGCTCAGCCAGCGTTATTTATATTCCAAGTATCTATAGTAAAATATCTATTAAATAGTGGAATTAATGTACAAGCTGTTTCGGGTCATAGTGTTGGTGAAATAGCTGCAGCATATACTAGTGGAGCATTGTCTCTGTCAGAGGCATACAGATTGGTAGTGGCGCGTAGTAATGCTCAAGCTATAACACATGGCAAAGGTACTATGTTAGCAGTTAATATTACGAGAGAGGAGTATAGGTCGTTAATTGTTGATTTAGAGCTTAGTAATTTAGATATTGCTGCTATTAATGCTCAAGACTTTCTGACAATAGCAGGTGATGCTAAAGAGCTTAGTATCTTAGCGGAATTTTGTGAAACGCAGGGTATATTTAATCGCTTTTTAGATGTTGAGTATCCCTTTCATTCAAGATATATGAGTGGAGATGTTAAATCTGAATTTAATGTTAGATTACCTTGCTTAGACAGTAATGTTTCTGATACTTCTATTGACTTTATTTCAACTGTTTTTGCCAAAAGATTATCTGCCGAAGAATTGCGTAGCTCTGAATACTGGTGGAAAAATATTGTAGAACCAGTTGATTTTGCTTCTGCGATAACAAATTTGCTAAATTCATCTATTGACACATTTGTAGAGGTTACGCCTAGAGTTGTATTGAGGAACTATCTTAATAAGATTAGTGATGGTTTTAAGATTAATTACTTTTCGACTGTTGAGAAATCTAGATTAGTTAGTCGGGATATTATCGATAAACTATATCTATCTGGCGCATCATGGCAGACAAAAACTTGCCATAGTGAAAATACCGAGATTATTAGATCTCAGTTAGACTTGAAATATCATTGGTATGCAAAAAATAATAAATCAATGATATATTCTGGGAGTGAATTATTAGGTTGGCAAGTTACCAATAAGGCCAAAACATGGATAAGCTATCTTGATTACGAGCTTGCGACTGATTTCCATGGGCATCAAGTCGGAGATGATGTTGTATTACCAGCTTCAGCATGGTTAGAGTTGGTATGTCAGCTTGTAAGAAAAGCAAATGATTTAGACGACACAAGAGTCATCCTTCTTAAGGATATACAGATATATGCTCCATTGTTGCTACAAAAAGATGATATGCGTACTCTTATTAGTACTAGCAATCAAGATGGTTCAGTTATAATAAAGAGTGTTTCACAATATGGTAATAACGAAAGTTTGCATGTTAAAGCTCGCTATTTATTGCAAAACATTGATTCCAAACCAATTGTACCTAAGAACCTAGATTTATCTAATATTGTTGTTTCGGCAGCAAAACATTATGCTAACTGTAGAAGTATAGGGCTTAACTATATAGATAAGTTTGCAATAGTAAACAAAATAGAGTTAGGTATAAATTCGGCAATAGTATTCTTTAATGAAGAAAATTATGTTCAAAATTATGCTCAGTCACCTTTTAGTATAGATGGAGGCTTTCAAGCTATCATTTCATTACTTTTTGAATTTGAGAGTACTCAATCAAACTTGTTCTTGCCTACAGGGTTTGATTTTAATTATATTTTAAGAACACAGGCAAGGATTGATAGGGCTGTCATTAAGCTTAGATATAAGAGCTCAAACCTCATTGTTGCAGATGTTTATTATACTGATTTAGAAAGCAAGTTAATAAGTGTTATTAAAGGTGCTAGATTTGAGAGAGTTGTAAATGCTATTAAAGGATTGTTACCACAAGATTGCTTAGCTGAATCTCTTGAGCCTTTTGCTGGCTTAGAATATCAATATGTTAGGTCTCCTAGTTTACCATGTCTTAAATATGATGATATTGAAGTGCAGGAGCAACAGGTAATTGTAGGTTTTATAAAACTTTTAATTGCTAAGAAAGCTCATCAAGATATACAAAATGGTCAGATTAGTGGACACAGTTCTTCAGTAGCAAAAATATTTAAAGATTTTCCTGGCTTAGATCTCGTAGATAATCAAATACGAGAAATGTTACAACTTCTTTTTGTGGAGTATCCAAACCTTTTAAAACCTATGTTGCTTTGTTATAAAGCATTATTATCACTTAAGATAAATGATTTTAAGCTCACACAGGCCCTGAAAGATATAGATACATTGTGGAAAATAGCTCTAGTCTCCAATATGGCTAGAGGTATCGATGATATTATTGAAGAGCTACATAAAGTATATAATAATATCGAAACTCCGTTAAAAGTGTTAGTAGTTGGTGCCGGTATTCAAAGACAAATATTTGAGCTGGTTACAGCAGAGAATTTTGAGATTGAGTACTTTACAGGATGGGGTGATCTATATGATGCTGTGAATGACACATACGACTGTATTTTTATAGAGTCACATCCTAGTTTTGCTAAGAATGACTATGTTGAGTTGGTATTATCTAAGTTAAAGTCTGGTGGTATAGCTAAGTTTTACATTTGGCTTGTAAGCTTGGAGAGTCAAGTATTCATGAGTATGTTTGACTCTGGAATTCAAGGTGTTTCTAGAAGTGCGGTTGATGATATTTTATCGCAAGTTCGTAGTTGTGATGCGACAACTAAGCAAGGTTTACTAAGTGTGGAGATTTTATTACAGAAACCTTTTGTTGCGAAACCGTACTTAGAAGATTCTCAAAAGTTATATTGTCAAAAAAATATTTACGGTACTACTCAACTTAGCAATATTCTTCATGTTGAAGATTCAAAATTGCCAATGGTTTTTGTTATTGATAAAAGCTGTGATTATTCTTGCATCTATAATATATTGCAGCAGATCCATGTTAGCTCATCAAAAAATAATATAGTTATTCTTGAAAGCTCATGGTGTGATGGAGTCCTATCCTCACCATTACACCAGTCACTATTAGCATCATTACGAGTGTTAGTTAATGAGAATCCAGGTGTTGTTATAACTAGGGTTGTTGCAAAAAAATTAGATGAAGTACTAGACTGGAATTTTATTCTTGAAGATAGGTATTTTGCTCAAGAAATTTTTGTAGATAATGGTGTTGTATATCAGCATTATCTCAAGCCTTTTAAATTAAATGCTCCAGAGCATGAATATAAGCTTGATATTATAAATAGAGGCTCATTTACTCATCTTAAGTGGCTGACTAAAAAGCTTCAAAACTGTGGTGTCGAAGATGTTCGTATTAAGGTGCATTATACAGGACTAAATTTCAGAGATGTTATGTATAGTTTAGGACTAATTCCACAAGAATCATTAGAGTTTGGTTATTTAGGTGCATACTTAGGTATGGAATTTAGTGGTGAGGTTATAGCTATTGGTAATAATGTTAGTGATTTCAAAATTGGTGATAGAGTTTTTGGATGTGCTCAGCAAAGCTTTGCTACAGAACTAGTTGTTAACCAAAACTTTATTGCTAAATTACCTGAAACTTGTTCTATGCAGCAAGGATCAACTATGCTTGTTGCATTTATGACATCATATTATGCTATTAAAGAGCTAGCTCAAGCAAAACCAGGGCAAAAGATATTGATTCATGGAGGGGCTGGGGCTATAGGTCTTGCTGCAATACAAGTTGCATATTTACTAGAACTAGATATTTATACAACAGTGGGTTCTGTTGAGAAAAAACTTTTGGTAGAGTCTTTAGGTGTTACAGCTGCCTATGATTCTCGGAGTACTGATTTTTTAGTTGAGTTTGAAAATTCTGATCTCAAAGTTGATATTGTATTAAACTCATTATCAAATAATCTTCTTGAAGCAAGTTTGTCTGTTTTGGCACCATTTGGCCATTTTGTAGAACTTGGCAAAAGGGATATATTTGATAATAACTCTTTAGCAATGAAAGTTTTTCGCAATAGTATAACTTTTTCCGGTATTGATCTTGATCAGTTAATCAAATATAAGCCAGAGCTTATACAACAAATGCTCGTAGAATTGACAACATATTTTGATGATCAAATTCTTATGCCTTTACCTTATCAAGAGTTTACTATGAATAACATTCAAGAAGCATTTCGATGTATGCAGCAAGGAAGACAGCTTGGTAAAGTTATAGTAAATATGCGAACTAAAGATAGAATTTATTTAGATATGTGGAGCAATGAAAAAGCTAATATTAGTGGTACCTATATTGTAACAGGGGGAACACAAGGTTTTGGCTTTTATACTGCTATGGAACTTGCAAAATATGGGGCAACAAAACTAATATTGATTAATCGTAGTGGTACTATTTTTATAGAGAATAGAAATAAGCTTGATGAAATTGGTGTTGGTTATGAAATATTATCTTTAGATGTAAGTAATGAAATTGGTGTTAGAGATTTGATGTTGGACTTGTACCAAAGAGGTGAAGATCTAAAAGGTATAGTACATGCTGCTGTAGTATATGATGATATTGCATTTTCTGATATGCCAGAGCATAGTTTTGATAAGGTTTTTGAAGTTAAAGCCCTAGGAGGACAGTGGCTGAGTAAATATTCTAATTACTGGAGATTAGAGCATTTTATAATGTTCTCTTCAATTGCTACAGTTGTAGGTAATATTAATCAATCAAATTATGTAGCAGCTAATGCATATTTAGAGGGATTGGCTACACAGCGTAGAGAGCAAGGTCTTGTTGCTCAATATATAGCTTGGGGACCTATAGCTGATCTTGGTCTTTTAACAAGAGATCAAAGTATCAAAAAGCTCATGGAGAGTGGTTTAGGGTTTACACCTTTGTCTAGTATTGATACTCAGCGAATTATTAATGAGATTTTGCTAAATGCCAAGTCTCACATAATTGCATCAAAGTTTGAGGGTAGTAGAATTGCCAAAGTTTTGCCTATTCTAAAGACTTTACGCTACCAAGAGGTGATAGATCAGGAGCAAATTAAAACTATATCTAGTCTTGATTTAGGTACTTTACGAGCATCTTCAAAACAGCAGAGTATAAAAATAGTACAGACTAATGTTTTGGCTCAAGTTGCTAGTATATTAGGCGTGAATATAAATGGACTAGCATTATCTACAGATCTTCGTGATCTTGGTATGGACTCTTTGATGGCATTTGAGCTTGCTGTAAGTTTAGAAGAAAAGTTCACAGAAGTTACTATCTCAGCTATGTCTATTGCGCAGTTAAAAACATCTGGTGATATTGTAGATATGATTTTACGCAATATTTACGCAGATGATAATCAAGACAGTAATTCAGATGATATTCTTGATATAATTAAACAAAGACATGGGGAGAGCTAATGGCAAAAAAACTTTTTGGTAACCTATCTCAAGTTAAATCAAGAGTGTTACAAACACAAACAACATTGGAAGATTTATCTGAGCAAAAAGCAGATTATGATTTTAGAGCACATCCCCTTTATCAAGAGCTGCAGTATATGCGCGAAACTGTCAAAAAAATTGGAATTGCCGATCCTTTATATCGTAATTATCAAGGAGTTGCGGGTGCTAAAATTAATTATGCTGCTAGAGAGCTAATAAACTATAGCTCTTATAACTATTTAGGACTAAATGGTGATCCAAGAACAATTCAAGCTGTAACAGAAGTGCTAGCTGAAGAGGGTACAACAGTTTCTGCAAGTCGAATTGTCGCAGGTCAAAGAGTTATTCATCAAAAGCTAGAAGATAAATTGGCAGAGTTGTATCAAACTGAGGATGCTATTGTTTTTGTAAGTGGTCATGCAACAAATGTATCAGTAATTAGTTGTTTAACTCATGATAAAAGTCTCATATTATATGATCAATTAGCCCACAATAGTATAATCCAAGGAGTAAAGTTATCAGTTGCAAAAGCAATTGGTTTTAGACATAACGATATTAATCATCTTTCTCAATTATTACAGCTAAATGCCCATAAGTATGAGCAGATATTTGTAGTTGTTGAAGGCTTGTATAGTATGGATGGTGATATCCCAAATTTACCAGAAATTATTAAGCTAAAGAAAGAGTACGGTGCCATTTTGATGGTAGATGAAGCTCATGGTTTAGGAGTCTTAGGCAAGACAGGTAAAGGTATCTTTGAGCATTATAATCTTTCACCTAAAGAAGTGGATATTTGGATGGGGACATTAAGCAAGACGCTTTGTAGCTGTGGGGGATATATAGCTGCAAATAATGTAATCATAGATATTTTGCGTCATTATGCTCCAGGACTGGTTTATAGTGTTGGTTTATCACCAGCTAATACAGTGGCGGCAATTAGTTCGTTAGAACTTATGTTAGCTGAACCTGATAGGGTTAATAGATTACATGATAATAGTGAGTATCTTTTGACTCAGTTAAAGAATTATGGTTTGGATACTGGTAACTCTATTGGTAGAGCTATTATACCAGTTATTGTAGGCAGCTCATGCAATGCAGTAGCATTATCAAATAAGCTCTTTGATGATTATAATATTAATGCGATGCCTATAATGTACCCAGCGGTTGAAGAAAGAAAGGCGAGACTCCGTTTTTTTATATCAAGTGAACATGCTAAAGAGCAGCTTGATTATACTGTAGAATGCCTAAAACAAAATATAGCATTGTGAAATAGATATGCAAATTTTCTCAAATAAGTTAAATGTTTTAAGAACTCAAACTAGATTAAGTTTACTAAAGCTACTCAAAAAAAGTTTTACAACAGACCCACATACTCGAGAGTTCTTTACGACCAATGATAGAGCCAACCTTTTAGAGACCAAGCGCTATGATGCTTTTATGCTTTATAATCTCGATCAAGCATATACACAAGGTTTTATAGCATGTGATGATAATCTCAAAAGTATAGGGCTTTTTGCTTACATTGGTAAGACAAAGCTTTCGTGGAAATTTCACATTGTAGCAAATCTTAGAATGTTAAAGGAGTTTGGTATTCGAGGAATTATCAGAATCCTCAAGATACAAGCGAGAGTTGAGAAGTCGCGCCATGATAAGGAGTTTCTGCACCTTATATATCTTTGCACAGATGAGTATTGTAGAGGTCAAGGCTTGGCTAAACAAGTTATAGAGTATGGTTATCAACAAGCTAAGATAAAAAAAGTTCCATTATTACTAGAGACGAGTAAGTCAGAAAATATTTCATATTATAAAAAACTTGGATTTAAGGTTTATCAGGAGTGTGTTATAAGTGAGACAAAGCTTGAAATCTATTTCTTAAGAAAGGACATTGAATAATTTTTTAAAACATTATAGATTGCATAATCTATAAGTAAGTTATTTGTTAAATTTTATGGCTAAATACATTTGATAGACTATTGAATTAATCTGCCCTAAATTGTTCATTTTTTGTAAAATACATATATTGCAAATATTTGTATTTTATGAGTTATGGATTTTTTCTTTTTAGGTATAGAAGAATTATTAGGTAGTGATAATAAGTTTGTAAAATTGAACAAGTTAATTAACTTTGAGAAGTTTAGAAAAATTCTTAAAGGTATTCACACTCAAGATAGAAGTAATCAAGGTAGACCTAGTTATGACTCTGTCATGATGTTTAAACTATTTCTGTTATTGTGTCAGTCTTATAGCTTAAGTGATAGAGAATTAGCATCTAGCTTACGCTTAAGATTAGACTTTATGTATTTTACTGGTTTCACTCCTACAGATAATTTACCTGACTATAGTACTATCAATAAATTTCGGAACTTATTGATAGAGAAAAGAAAACTCAAAAAACTATTTAAATTATTAAATCGTCAATTAGAAGATTTAGGCTTATCTATTAATAACGCCAAAGGCGCTATTATCGATGCTACTCTTATTGAATCTGCAGGTAAACCTAATAAGCATATTGATAATATACCAAATGATAGAAAAGAACTTGATACTGAAACTACAGATATATCTTATAGTAAAGATACTGATGCTAGATGGATAAAGAAAGGTAGAAAAAGTCATTTTGGATATAAAGTATTTGCAAGTGTAGATGATGACCATGGTTTTATACAAACAGTTCATACAGAGTCGGCAGAAGTATATGAAGCTCATAGGTTATCAAAATTATTAAATGACGTTAATGTTTCAATATTACTTGCTGATAAGGCATATGATACTGCAAGCAATAGAGATTACTTAAAAGAATCGAAAGTTAAAAACGGTATTCTCAAAAAAGCAGCTAGAGGTAAACCTCTTACTGCCAGACAAAAACAAAGAAACAAACTATTATCCAAAACAAGATACAAAGTTGAACAGTGTTTTGGTACATTAAAGAGAGTATTTAATTTTCGTAGAGCTGCTTATTTCACGACAGTTAAAGTGCAAGCTCAAGCACTACTAAAGTCATGTTGTTTCAACATGTTAAAAGCCGTCAATTTGATGGCTTAGTTAGGATAAATATAGATACAAAACAAGCATTTTTTGTACTGTCTTTAGAGAGTATTGTTAGAAATAAGTGAGTGCAGAAAAATCGTTCGATTAACTCAACAGTCTATATTATGAAAAAACTGTAAAAACTCAAAAGTTTAATTATCCTATTGATGAAGTAAAATATTTATTGTTAGATGTTGATAATTATAAGAACTTCATTCCAATGTGTTATGAAGCAGAATTATTAGAGAAAACATCGGTATCGCAAAAGGCATTGATAAAACTTAAGATACCGTTATTGAAAGTGGAAGTAATTACAGATTATAAAACTATAGATGATAATAATATAGAAGTATCCATGCAGGGTTGCCCATTCAAGATTATGCAAGGATATTGGGAGTTTAAAAAAATAGATGATAAATTATCTCAAGTTAAACTTACTTCTAAATATAGTTTTAAAAAGCTAGATTGTATTCTCAATGTTTATAGAGATACCAAAATGTACTTCATTAGGTGTCAAGTAATTTAAACATTTCTTAGGTCTATTATTCAAGTCTATCTGTAACTTTCTAATGTATTGATGAGATATATTGTTAA
>NZ_WBSX01000048.1 GCF_009823375.1 Francisella noatunensis subsp. noatunensis
AACTAGCAAGACTGGCATCAAAGTATTCTTTGCTGATCCATACAGTCCTTGGCAAAGAGGTACTAATGAAAACATGAATAGGTATATCAGACAATTTATACCTAAAGGTACTAACTTTAACAATATATCTCATCAATACATTAGAAAGTTACAGATAGACTTGAATAATAGACCTAAGAAATGTTTAAATTACTTGACACCTAATGAAGTACATTTTGGTATCTCTATAAACATTGAGAATACAATCTAGCAAATGATTTTGCAATAATAGAGAACTAACTCTAGAATAATCATTTAATATATTTAGATTTGATAAATTATTACTACTTGGCTTTTTTGGTTTTTCTAATATTTGAGGATAACTTTTTAATTCTTCTAAAGAATTTATATACCTGTTGCTATTTAGTAATATTTCAAAATCTATATTTCTATCAAATTTAGTACCAATGTTTTCTATAAAAAAACCAACTGTGTAAATGGTCTTTAAATCATCATTTATAAATTTTTTCCATTCTTTTATATTACTATTTATTCTAGTTTCGTAATTTTCTAATCTCTCTTTATATTTTTTTAAATCAGAAATATATTCACCATTAGGTTTACTCATAGACATATTAAAGCGTATATCACCAAGGGCTTGCATATATTTATTTTCTGGGGAGTTTAGTTCACTATTGCAATCATTAATATCATTTTCAACATCGCTAAGTTGACTTGTATAGTTTTCTCTTATTCTATCTAGATTTATATCTACTTTTTGTATTTTAGCAATAACCTTATAGTCAACAGGATTCTTTTTTATTTCATTTAATTCTATTTCTTTTGTTTTAATTCAAACTTAGCTTCTTTCCAAACTTGATAAGATGATATTGTTAGGAAAAATATAAATATATATAAAAAATGATGAACTATAAACTCTGCGACAGCATTACTAGGATCATACTTAGAATAATAAAAAGCAATAAATCCACAAATAGCTGTAATACCTGAAAATATAGTAAATAACTTTTTAGATAACTCTTTCAAGTATTTGACAATCACCTATAAATCTCCCTTTGCACCTGCAAATAACTTTCTTTTAACTGTTCCATGTCACCAAAATCATTGGCAAGCTCTGAAACTGTCTCAAGCCCACTTAACTCAACTAATGACGGTAGTCTTTTTTGCTGCTCAGCTACTATCTTAAGTTCTGGGGTTATTAGTTTTGATTTAGTATCTGCTTCAGAATATGAATGATTAATAATAAGATTTTTCTATAAGAAAGAAGAATTACAATGAACAAGATTGAGTTTGAGAATATCTAGACTTAATAGCTTCAATAGCTTCAGCATAAGTAGCATCCATCTCTTCTCTAGAGCCTACACCACCACCAATTTCAAATAATTTACCATCACTTACACCATAGATAGCTGCATGAATAGTGAATTTTAAACCTTTTGCCCAAGCATTCTTAACAACTGTAGTTTTACAAAGATTTAAAGCTTGGTGAATTGCGTTTAACTCACACATCATATCTACTTTTTTCTTCATATATTCTTCTTCATTACCTTTATAGCAAGCTAGAGCTTCTTCAATAAATTCTTTATTCTGCTCTTTAACTTCATGGATAGATGTTAACCAGTTATCAATCAAACCATAGCTCTTATCTTTTACAACAGTCTCAACACCACCACAAGCATAGTGACCACATACTATGATTTTTTTGACTTTTAAAACTTCTACCGCGTACTGCAACACCGACAAACAATTTAAATCCGTAAGTGAAACAACATTTGCAACATTACGATGTACAAAAACATCACCAGAAACCAAACCACAAACTTGGTTAGCAGGTACACGACTATCAGAACAACCTATCCAAAAATATTCTGGAGATTGGCCTTTTGATAAAGTTTCAAAAAACTCTGGATTGGTTTTTTTGATTTGCTCAGCCCAAGCTCTGTTGCCTTTTATTAATTCAGAAATATTGCTCATTATTAGTCCCCTTATTTATAAGTGAATTTCTTTTCATGTATTAATATACTATATTAGTACTATAAAATAAACAAGTTTTTATAAACGCTATAGCAACGTTACTTCACCATGCAAAGAAGTATCAAAAGCTCTCTTAATCTCTTGTAGAGAAATATTAGACTGACCTAGTAAATAAAAAAGCTTAGCAAATGCCGCTTCATCAGTCATATCATGACCTGAAATCACACCAACATCAATCAGCCCTCTTGCAACTTTGTATGTAGCCATTTTGACACTACCATACAAGCACTGCGTACAGTTAACTATAACAACACCCTTATCACTAGCCTTCTTGAGAGTCGCATAAATTTCTGGATCATTCATCATATTACCAGAACCATAAGTCTTGAGAATTAATCCCTGTAATGGTTGCTCAACAATAGCTGATAGCATATCACTATTCATACCAGGATAAACTTGTAATATTGCAACTTTAGGAATTGTAAATGTATCTAAATTTGGTATATTAAATGACTTTTGTCTTTGCCATAATCTTTTCTGCTTGACTACGATATCTATACCAACTTTTGCTAAACTAGGATAATTTGGAGATCCAAAAGCATCAAAATCTGTCGCTGATATTTTCGTAGTTCTATTTCCACGCATTAGCTTTTGATTAAAATAGACACAAACTTCTTTGATATCATCATTACATGCAAAAATTAGACTATTAAGGATATTTGATATAGCATCTGACCTGATTTTAGAGATTGGTATTTGCGAGCCTGTAACAATAACTGGCTTATCAATTTCACCTAACATAAAAGACAATACTGATGCCGTATAAGCAAGAGTGTCTGTACCATGCAAAATCACAAAACCGTCATAACTAGCATAATTACTCAATATATCTTGTGCTAGCAAAATCCATCTTTTTGGATCGATGTTTGATGAATCAATAAGATCACTATACTCTTTAATCTCGAACTCTGGCATATCATAATGATAAAAATCTCTAATCCCAGCTATAGTTTTTGTTAGATAGCCCGGTTCAACATCATAGCCTTGCTCAGTACTAATCATCCCTATAGTACCACCAGTATATAAAACCAGAATTTTTTTATTAGAGTAATTATTCATATCTATTTTCCTGTCAATTCAGCGATTGCTTTATTTGCCAACTCATCAGCCTTTTCATTACCTTGATTACCACTATGACCCTTTACCCAGCTCCAAGTCACATTGTGCTTGATTGTCAAACTATCTAACTCTTGCCAAAGATCTTTATTTTTGACTTCTTTTTTAGCTGCTGTCTTCCAACCATTAGCCTTCCAATTTGCTAACCATTGATTAATGCCATTTTGAAGATACTTAGAGTCTGTATAGATTGTTATATCGCATTTTCTTTTTAGTGCTTGTAAGGTTTTAATGGCTGCCATTAGCTCCATTCGATTATTTGTTGTATCTTTTTGGGCACCATAAATCTCTTTATCAACACCGTTATAACTCAAGATAGCTCCCCAACCGCCTATACCTGGATTACCTTTACATGCTCCATCTGTATAAGCAATTACATTATTTTTCTTTGTGAAAATTCCCATATACTTCCTTAGCACAACCACCACTGTATATTTTAGCCACTTCTGACTTTGTAGGTTCTTTAATTAGCTCTCCGACACTAAGCGGATCAACAGAGAAGTAATTATCCTTTTTAAAAACCACTACAAAATATTTACTAAAAATTCTTTTGAACATATTTACTATAAAGTTACCAGTATAGTTTATTAATCTAACTCGCTTGCTAATAAAACCATTTGAGATAAATCTTGATAATAGACTATATAGGCTAATATTGCCTGAACAAGCGACAATAACCTCACCATCATCTGCTAGACAGAAGTGAAGCTGATTGAATATTGCTTTCATTAAAGCAGGACAATTTATAAAACTCTCATCCAATATTATAAGATCAAAAAACTTATGCTCAAAGGGCCAAGCCTCTACATCAAATACACACCCTAGCGGAGGCTCATTTTTTAAATAGCCTGAACAAGCAACGAGCTTTAGAACATTTATCTTATAAAAATAGTTTTGCTCCTTAGGTGTGATAATAAGAGCCTTCTTATACCATCTTTGACTTAAGTATCTGGTGATAATACGCTCTTTATTTGTCATCACGAACCTACTAAGCTTCTCATTCTATCAAAATAGTCAGGACATGTTTTGCTAACCGCCCCTGCATTATTTATCATAACACCATTATATCTTAATCCTAACAATGCTAACGACATAGCGATACGATGATCATTATGACTATCAACTTCAGCTGGTTTAAATTTGCTTCTTGTCGGAGATATTAAGATACTATCTTGAGTTGTCTCAACATAGATACCAAGTTTTGTAAGTCCTTCCGCAATAGCATCAACACGATCTGACTCCTGCCCTCTAGTATGACTAAGTCCGGAAATATGAGTATCAGAATTTGCAAAGCATGCAATCGCAGCAAGTGTCATAAAGGTATCAGAAAAATTACGCATATTAACTTCTATACCACTTAAACTATCTGTACCTACAACTTCTATACTATCATCAAAGTAATTAACCTGACATCCTATTTTCTCTAGCACTTCTAAAAATTTAATATCGCCTTGCTTAGATTTTTGCGTTACATTCATAACCTTAATAGCTGAGCCAGTAATAGCAGCAAACGCCCAAAAATACGATGCAGTCGAAACATCGGGCTCAACAACATATTTATCTGGAGATACGTAACTAGAGTTATTTACACTATAAATACTTCCATCAATATTTACATTTATACCAAACTCAGCCATTACTTTAGCTGTCATCTCTAAATATGGTTGCTTATGATCTGTGACAGAGTTTAGTCGCAAGCCATTAGTCATAAATGGAGCTGCCATAAGCAAACCTGATGCAAACTGAGAACTCTTAGCACCATCTACTTCGATATTACCACCATTTAATGACTTCGCTTCAATTGTAAGAGGTATAGCATGCTCTTTTTGATGATAGAATGCTGACATACCTAGCTTTTCAAGTGGTATTAACTGATCTGCTAAAGGTCTATCCATCATTCTTTGCTTTGCGTATACATAGTAGTGACCTGTAGCTTGTACAGCTAACATAGGGATTATAAATCTTGTCAAAGTACCTGACTCATTACAAAATATTTTTGCATTTGAGTTTACAAATTTTCCACTGCATCCTTGTATAATCAAAGTTTTAGATTCTTGATTATGCTCTAGTTGACAGCCGAGCTCTTTTAATGCTCCAACACATACTAGTACATCAGCACTATTGGGTAAATTTGTAAATATTGTTTGACCTTGTGCCATAGCGGCAATTATCAAAGATCTGTTAGATATACTCTTTGAACCATCTAAATAAACTGAGGATTTTATTTTTGATTTTACCTTAGGTATAAAATCTTTCATTAATCAAATAAATAAAAACAATATTGATGATTATATTAACATAAGTGCTACTATTTTTTTGAATAATTAATAGTCAAAAAAACTAAAAACTAAGACCTATTTTTAATAGCTTTTTTAAGCTTAGTGAGTGCTTCTTCTTCGATTTGACGCACTCTTTCAGCAGAAATATTATACTTAGCAGCTAGATCTTGAAGAGTTGCTTTTGTATCAAGCAAATAGCGCGACATAATAATATCTTTAGTACGTATATCAAAACCACTTATCACATCTTTTACTATTGCTTTGAAATTATCATAATAATCTTGTTGAACTATTTGATGTTCTATATCTGAAGATTTATCTTCTAAATACAAACTTTGTTGATTAGACTGCCCACCCTCATCATCAGTATATGGTAAATCAAGACTTGCATCTCCTTGACACATTCTCTTTTCCATCTCGATAACTGTTTCTTCTTTGACACCCAGCTCTTCTGCTAATTGCTTGATATCTTCTGAGCTTAACCAACCAATCTTATCTTTACTACTTCTAAGATTAAAAAATAACTTACGCTGAGCTTTTGTAGTAGCTACTTTAACAATCTTCCAATTTTTAAGGACATAATCATGCATTTCTGCTTTGATCCAATGCACTGCAAATGATACCAATCTAACACCTTGATCTGGATCAAACTTACTCACAGCCTTCATTAGACCAATATTACCCTCTTGGATAAGATCTGCTATCGATAAGCCATAACCTGAGAAATTACGCGCAATTTTGGTAACAAAACGAAGATGCGATAAAACAAGTTGCTGAGTTGCATCTAAATCTTTTTGATATTTATAGCGTCTAGCAAGTTCCTGCTCTTCTTCGACAGAAAGTATAGGTAGTGAATTTACAAAGTTAAGATAAGAACTAAGGTTATTATCAGATACAACTGGTAATGATTTGCCTTTTGCAACTGGTAATGATTTGCCTTTTGCAACTGGTAATAATTTTTTTGTGGTCATATAGCTCCAATAAGACAAGAATATACTATCGGTAGTAATATGCCTGCTTCAACTGATTAATTTGGGCTTGTTGTTGCTCTATAATTTTAGCAAATTCTTGCTGTTGTTGAGTCATCATCGCATATAATTGGGCAATTTTTTGATCTTGAATAACCATATATTCCTCTAATCTTTTAACTGCATTTTTCTTCTGCATTATTTTAGCAACCTTTTGTTGAGCTTGTTTTAACTGCTCTAAACTAATCCATCCAGTATCTCCATTGTCTTTATTAACAACTTCACACCAGTTATTTTGCTTACAGTAAAAAATATTATAGTTATCTTGATTATTTAAACCAATTTGTCCTTTAACTTCAGAAGACTGATCGTCTTTAGCATATATATCTACAAGCTTTTCTGACTGCTGTGAAACTTCCGCAGTTTTTGGAGTTTCTGCAGGTTCACTCTTTGACATTGCAAGGCCTGATGATAGTCCTAAAGATATAGCTAATAAAGCTAAAACTATTTTTTTCATTTATTAATCCTTTTTTAAATTTATCTCTTAAATTATACACTATTTAGCTATATAACTAACATTAATAAATATTAAAGTATTGGCATATCTTCTTTTGATACTTGCTTAGGAAGTAGAGATTCTCTATTTAACCCTAACGCCACAGCCACAACACCCGCAACATATATAGATGAGTATGTACCAACTACAATACCGAATATTAAAGCTAATGAGAAGTTATGCACTGAGCTACCACCAAATAGATAAAGCACAACTACAACCAACATAGTTAACCCTGAAGTTAAAATTGTTCTAGACAAGGTATCATTAACACTTTTATTAACTACTTCAACTACATTAGCATTACGCATTTTTCTAAAGTTTTCACGTACTCTATCATATATCACAACAGTATCATTTAGTGAGTAACCGATCACTGCTAATATTGCTGCTAACACAGTCAAATCAAACTCTAATTGAAATGCTGCAAATATACCTAGAATTACAATAGGGTCATGTATCAACGCAACACATGCACTAATACCAAATTTCATCTCAAATCTAGCACTGATATATATCAAAATACATACCATTGCAATTATGATAGCCAAAACACCATTACTAGCTAACTCTTTACCTACTTGTGGACCTATATAATTGACACTCAAAACTTTAGCATCAAGAGAGTTCTCAACCTGTTGTTTAAGATACTGCTGGGCACTATCTAAACTACTAGTTTTTGAATTAACCTCATCTGGTGTAAATTTAATAAGATAGTTATTATTTTCGCCAAAAGTTGTAACTGTAGTATGTTCAAAACCAACTTTTTCTAACTTTTCAGATATTGTTGCTGAGTTTTGTACACTAGTTGCTTGAATTTGTACCTGATAACCACCTGTAAAATCTAAACCTAGATTTAGTCCTTTTGTGAATATGAAAAATAATGACACAACAATCATTAAAACAGAGAAAGCTGTTGTATATTTTTTTATTCCTAAGAAGTCTATATTTGTTTTTTGTTTAAAAAATTCCATTATAAATCCAACCTAAAATTATATACCTATAGAAATTTTTTCTAATTTCTTTCTCTTACCATACACAAAGTTTGTCATTGCTCTAGAGACAGTTACTGATGTAAACATAGATGTTACAATACCAATCATTAGAGTTATAGCAAAACCTTTGACTGCACCACTACCTATGAAGAATAAAATAACAGCGACAATCAAAGTTGTAATATTTGAATCTACAATAGTTGTAAATGCTTTTTCGTAGCCAATATGAATCGCGCTTTGGCGTGGCATACCAACTCTAATTTCTTCTCTGATTCTCTCAAATATAAGCACGTTACCATCTATTGACATACCCAAGTTTAGTACAATACCCGCAATACCTGGTAATGTAAGTGTAGCACCTGGTATAATTGACATCACAGCAACAATCAATACTAAGTTCATCACAAGAGCTATATTAGCTATAACACCAAAGACTCTATAATAAACTAAGATAAAGACTATAACTGCAATCAAAGCTACCACAATAGATAACATACCTTTTTCGATATTATCTTTACCTAAGCTTGGACCAATCTGCGTTTCTTGTACTATATGTACTGGCACTTGTAGCGCTCCTGATTTAATCATCAACGCAAGATTATTTGCTTCTTTTTGATTTAGCCCTGTAATCTGGAACTGTGAGCCAAGAGCAGACTGAATTGTAGCAACGTTGATTAACTTTTCAGTCTTATTTACTACATTTCTCTCTTTACCATCTTTATCTTTAACTTTTTCATACGTTGTATTAACAAGCATTACACCCATTGGGTTACCAATATTCTTGCCCGTTATTTGTCTAAAGTTGCTTGCTGCACTTCTATCGAGCTCAACCATAACAATCGGAGTACCCGTCTGATGATCAACAGAAGGACTTGCGCCAATAATATCAGCTCCTCCAGCTACAGGCGCTCCTCTTAAACTATAGTAACTTTGATAGCCTCTACCATTATCTAAAGCATAAACCTTATAACCTTGCTCTTCTGCAGCTAACCTATCCGTAACAGGACTAACCAAATAAAAACTAGCTGTGGATGTACCACCTAGAATTTGCTTGGCTTGAGTTGCATCTTGCATACCCGGTATTTCAATTACTACACGATTATCACCAGCCTGAGCCACAGATGCTTCTGCAACACCTAAAGCATTAATACGATTACGCATAACTGTTACAACTTGTGATATAGCATCTTGTCTAAGTTGTAAAATTTTTGCACTATTATAAGATATAAATATCGTATTATCTTTTACACTGTAGATTATGTTAGGGTCTTGAGTTTTTCTAAATTCATTATTCAAATATTGTTTTAGCTGCTCAACGCCTGCTGAATTTGCTAGAGTAACAGAAGCAAAACCATTATCTATATAGTCTTGCGGAACTTTTACTATTGATTTCTCTTCAGCTTTTGTAGAGCTGACAATATTTATATTATTATCTTTCGCAGCACTAAGAATTGTACTTAAAGTATTATCTAACTGAGCATTAATCGCAGTATTTGTATCAGCTTCTAACATCAAATACATACCACCACGTAAATCTAATCCTAAATTCATAGGGTTAGCGCCTAGCGCAGATAACCAACTTGGAGAATTCGAAAGCATATTCATCGCTATAATATACTGATCTCCTAGACTTTCTTTGAGAGCTTTTTTAGCTTTTAGCTGCTCTTCTACATCTTTGAAGATAATTGCAACATTACTTTTATCATCCGATAGCTCAGCTCTTTGATATACAATTTTGTCAGTATTAAGAGTATCTTCGATACTTTTGATAAGTTGTGTACTTACATTACCATCTTTCTGAGAAATCTGTAAAGCTGGGCTTTTACCAAACACATTTGGTAAGGCATAGAAAAGTGCTAGAGCTAATACAATCACTATCAAAAGATTCTTCCATAAAGGAAATTGGTTTATAGGTAGGCTTCTGTTATTACTCATTGAAAATTCCTTTACTAAAAAGAAAAAATTAAAAGACTTTATAGAAATTTAGCTTATTAAGCTTTTGTAGCACCTTTAGGTAAAATATTAGCTACTGCGTTTCTTTGAATTTTAACAACAACATTTTCTGCAATTTCTAAGTCTACAAAAGACTCATCAATTTTAGCGATTTTTCCTATCATACCACCATTTGTGACAACTTCATCACCTTTTGAAAGCTCAGATAACATTTTGCGTAGTTCTTTATTTTTTTTCTGTTGCGGTCTGATTAACAAGAACCAGAATATTGCAAAAAATACCACAAGCATTAAGATTGAGCTTATTGGACTACCAGCTGCTTGCTCAGCACCTTCTGCAAATGAAGTTGATGCAAATAATACAATTGCAGATAATGATAATAGTAACTTTCTCATTTTTTCTCCCGAAAATTTTTAATTTTTAAACGTAGGAATTTTACATTAGTAGTAGTACTTAATCAATTAAAGACTAATAATAAGATTAGAATAAGTGTTTTATTAGAAAGTTGGACATTCTAATTTGTGGCTTTTATTCAATATTATAATTACTAATTTTTTTAAGCGCTGTTGCTAATGAAGCTTTCGCCCAATTAAGTGGAGTAATAGGAGATGGTAAATAATACCTTTGCTCATCAAAAATAATAACATTTATACTCTCGGGTAACAGTTCTGCATTAACTGGCTGACCATCTGCTGTTATATAATCACCAGCTGTCATTTGAGCTAAAGCTCTTTTGAGATGCCAAGCAACTTTATTAAAATACTTATCTTTGTTAAATTCTTGTGAATATTTATCATATAAATTCATCATAGCTAAAGCTAACATGCTATCAAAAAACCATTGCGCTTCATAATCTTCAAATCTACCTTTAGCTCTTTTTGCAAATTCTTCTACACTTGAGGCATCATCTGTTAAGCTTTCTTTTGCTGTACCATCATCTTCAAACCAAAAATTACCAGATTGATAACTATCGCCTTTGTAACGTATCACTCCATAATCACGGATAAGATCTTCTACTAAAGCTAAACCTTTTTGATACACAACAAACTCTAGACCATCGCTAAAATATGGTGTGAAAATATGCAACATCGCGGCATCACTCTCACGGTAACAAATATCATCAGATCTATAAAGTGGCGACTCTCCGCCACCAGCTATCTGAGTTTTAACTTTATTTATACCTAAATTACTTAATTGTTGTAAATCTATCGATAGTTTAAGGTTTTTATTATCTAAAGTACTTTTCCATTGCTTAGCAGCATTCGCCACCAAAGAAATACTACTTGTATTTACACGATCAATTTCCTCCCAAGCACCTGCATCAGCATACTCATAATATTTTATTGATGCTAAGAAACCAAAAAACCGCTCTAAAAACAGCAATAATTCCGAATCATTCACACTGAATATCTGTTTTTGATAAGCATCATTTAAAGCTAATAAAAAAAGTCCATGCGCATCCATCTGTTTATGGTTCAATACTTGTGGCTCACCATTTACCATCACATCATCATAACAATCACTAGAGCTATCAAAACGAATATGAGGAACAGCCATTTTATCTGCTGCTAGCTTTGAATTTACGACAATCTCTTCAAAACGCTTTTGTTGCGCAGGCGAATTATAATATTCATAAAGCTTATTAATCAGAGTTTTAGCATCATTTTCTTTAAACTCACTAAAGTAATAATACACCCAAATTGCATCACGCACTCATACAGCATCGTAGTTTGTAGCATCATCATTAGCATCTCTTTCTGCTGCTTTAGGAAAGCCTGTTTTAGTTAGACCTATATCAAAAGCATTATCGTACTTATCTAGTATGATTTTTGCTTGAGCTGATGTAAGTTTATTCTTCAAGATAAACTCTAGATTCTCATTCATATAGTTAATACTACCACCCTCTGGTATCTGTATATTTTTGTATACATGTTTAGAGCTTTGAATAAATTTTTTTATCTGATCTATGTTAGACATAACAACCCCACTATTTGACAACTTTTAAATTATGCACGATCACTACCAAAGTAACCAATACCAAAAGCATAAGGCCCTACTAACATTGCAGGCTCACGCCCTAATATGTTACCAAGCATACCCAATAATGATGTCCCTAACGGAATACCTATTGCACCGACAGTTACTAAGAATGATGTTACTCCACTTGATACATGCGGAAGCTTATCCATTGCATAACCAAGAACGGATGCATATATACATGAGTCACTAAGTCCCAATATAGCCATCAAAATTACAACAAACATAAATGATTTTGTATATATGAAAATAAATATAGCTATAGCAAATATTAATCCTGAAACTACAAGATAGCGCTCAATCCTAACTTTAGGCAATAAAAACTTACCAAAAAAGATTCTAGCCAAAAGTTGAGAGCCTGTATAAGTAGCAACTAATAACCCTACATCTTTCATATTAAAACCCAAATCAAAATGTAGATGTGGTTGGTTATAGTAGTTCATTATCTGCTCTGTATAAACTATACAAAATAATGCAATAGCCATTAGAAAATAGGCTTAGACAAAAATATAAATTTAGGCTGTATTGAATTTCCTGCTTTAGTAATTACACCCTGTTCAATTTTCTCATTAATTCTAAGAGATAATAAAAATAAAAGCTAGATTGTATTCTGAAAGTTTTAAATAGTTGAAAGAGAGTCCCAAATATAGTTTATTAGGTTTTGACGAAACTAAAATAAACGATAAGGAACTAAAAAATGCCAAAGCACTTAACTCTTTCAAATAGATATTGTATAGAAGAATTACTTAAATTAGGATACCAAACATCTCAAATAGCCAATAAAATTGGCTATAGTGAAAGAGCTATAAAAAAGGAACTTAATCGCACTAGTATAAATAGTGACTATAATGCTGAGATAGCACAGAAGCTATATCAAAGCCGCAGAACTTCAAATAATCATAAGCTATCCTGTAAAGTTAAAAAGCTA
>NZ_WBSX01000049.1 GCF_009823375.1 Francisella noatunensis subsp. noatunensis
TAGCTTTTTAACTTTACAGGATAGCTTATGATTATTTGAAGTTCTGCGGCTTTGATATAGCTTCTGTGCTATCTCAGCATTATAGTCACTATTTATACTAGTGCGATTAAGTTCCTTTTTTATAGCTCTTTCACTATAGCCAATTTTATTGGCTATTTGAGATGTTTGGTATCCTAATTTAAGTAATTCTTCTATACAATATCTATTTGAAAGAGTTAAGTGCTTTGGCATTTTTTAGTTCCTTATCGTTTATTTTAGTTTCGTCAAAACCTAATAAACTATATTTGGAACTCTCTTTCAACTATTTAAAACTTTCAGAATACAATCTAGCTCATATTAACAGCAAAACTTAATTTAAAATTACCTTCATACGCATTAGCTACTTTCAAAAAACCATCCTTAGATGTAGCTAAAAATACAAAATTAGTCTGCAAGCCATCTTTGTTATATGAAAGGTTAACATTACCACCCGACTGCATAAAATATAAACGTGTTAATGTTGGTATAATGTTAGTAGTTTCATCAAAATTACCAAAATTTACAGTTGATAATGCAGCATATGTATAAATAGGTAATTTATTAAGATTACCTAATATAAAGTACACGCCGCCTGGAGTTGCAGACCACTTACCATTAATCGTATAGGTACTTAAAGAGGCATATACAGAAGTCCACTCACCTAACGTACTCGCCACATAATATTCTAGCGCATAGTTGTTAATTGAGTTTGCTGATACTCCATTTTGATTATCTCTACCCCATGTTGGTGTAAAGGAGGCCATCCCTCCTACATATAAGTAATCATCTTTTAATAAACCATTTTGACGCGATAAGATAACAAATTCTGGATTACCAGTTTCTTGCTGTGTATTAAGCATTGCTTGAGAGAATATTACATTATTTTTTATTCCTTGATAGAATGGTGGTTTGACCTTATCTGCATGAGATAGTTTTAAAAGAGATTTTCCTACATCAAAAGTTGATCCTGGTGTGATAGATTCTCCTTCATACTGTTCAACAGTATCCAAAGCTGAATCATCTTGCGAAACATTTCCTTTTGATTCATCAGTATCAACTAGTTTTTGTTGTGTATTGATATCTGTAACATCACTTGCAGCATAGACATCATAAGTCAGCATAAGCAAACTTATTAGTATTAGAAAAATATTTTTCATCTATGCGCAATAAATATTGATTAAATTTAAATAGAAAATAATAGAATAATAGATAAATTATAAATCTACAACATGACCTGATAAGTATTCAGCCACACCTTCAGGAGATGCTTTCATACCCTCATCACCTTTGTTCCAACCAGCAGGACAAACTTCACCATGCTCTTCATGGAACTGTAATGCTTCTACCATTCTGATTACTTCATCCATGTTTCTACCTAGTGGAAGATCGTTAACAACCTGATGACGAACAACTCCAGATTTATCAATCAAGAAAGTACTTCTGAATGCCATACCACCTTCTGATTGTACATCATAAGCTTTAACAATTTCTTGATTAATATCTGCAACCATAGTGTACTGAACTGGTCCAATACCACCTTCATTAATTGGAGTATTTCTCCAAGCATTGTGAGTAAAATGAGAATCTATAGATACAGAAACCACTTCAACTCCAAGCTCTTTTAATTTAGCTGTTCTTTTATCTAAAGCGATAAGTTCAGATGGGCAAACAAATGTGAAGTCTAATGGATAGAATACAACAACTGCATACTTGCCTTGAATAGCTTTAGCGAAGTCATAGCTATCAACAATCTCACCAGTTCCTAATACAGCTGGTGCATTGAATATAGGGGCTTTTTTACCTACTAATACCATAATTTTATCCTCCATTTATACAAAGTTTTATGGTCAATTTCTAAATTTAACGCTTCTAATTTTGCTTACTAATTATACTTATGTCAACTCTATTTATCGTATATAATAGTTGATAATAATACTTATTAACAAAATTTAATATGCTTTTACCTGTTCATGATGACACTAAACTCCTAATTTTTGACTGTGATGGAACAATTGCAAATAATATGAATATACATATTGATGCTTGGCTTAGTGTTTTAAAAAATACCAAGCCTGAAGTAGAATCTATTGATTTCGATAAATACAATGGACTACCAAGTGAATATATACTCAAAGAAGTATTTAAGTTCAGTGATGTTGAAACTCCAATAATTGCTGAAAAAATTAAAGAAGCTTCTTACGAGCTGCTAAGTCAAACAAAACCTATACAACCTATAGTTGATTTAGTTATCCATTATCATAATAAAATGCCCATGATTGTTATATCTGGTGGTAAAAAAGTTAATGTACTTAGATCGCTAGATGTTCTAGGACTTACTGATTATTTTGATAAGATAATTACAGCAGATGACTCACATCCAAATAAAAGCTCGCCTGAAGCATTTACATTATTAGCTAATAAATACAATGTCAAACCTCGTGAATGTCACGTGTTTGAAGATGGCTTACCAGGTCTTATTAGCGCATTGCAGGCTGGAATGACTATTACTGATGTTAGAAATATTAACTTAAGATAAGAAAGAGCAAATTTAAACTATGAAAAAAAGTATACTTTTGAGCATGATGTTGTTCTCCTCTTTAGGATATACACAAGTCGTAGATACAGCAACATGGACAACTCAAGATATTGAAAAGAATTTTAAAACAAAATACTTTTGTAATAAAAATTTATCAAAAGAGGATTGTGATAAAAATTTTAGAAACATGAAGGAATATGGTATCGATGTTAATTCTCTTGGCAACCAAGACATAAAAGATATCCAGCTTGACAAAATATCATATACAACAACTAATTCTTTTCCAGCTACTGGAGAGACAACATCTCATGTATCTGGACTTGTAATGCTTCCTGATACTAATCATCCAAAAGGAGTAGTTTTATACTATCACCCTACTGTATTTGATAATGCTGGCGTCCCCTCTAATTTAGATAAAAAAAATGAAACTAGCTTATATCTCAATACAATTTATGCTGCTATATATGCTGCTAATGGATATATTGTTGTTGCTCCTGATTATATTGGTCAAGGAGATGACTATAAAAACTACCACCCTTATGTTTTATACCCAAAACAGACTATTAATACAGCAGTTGATTTATTGAATAATGTTAGTTCTAATATTCGTAAGAAATATAGTCTAAAAGATAATTCTACGCTAAATCTTTTTTCTGTTGGTTATTCTGAAGGTGGTGCATACTCTATATGGACAGCTAAATGTTTAGGTTGGCGTGGTGACTGTGAAAGTGTAGATAAATTAGATACTCTATATAGATATAGATCTGCAGCTGGCTTAAGTGGAGCCTACGATGTCAGTAAGACCACCTTAAATTTCATGACTGATAACAATGATTCTAGTAAATATTTCCTGCATAGCAAACTTATCACATCAATGCTAAAACCTGGATTAATGGCAAATACTTTTATGAGCTACCTGAATTATAGTAACGTTTCAAAAACCATTAGCATAAATGATTTTGATAAAGGCTTCTTTGAAATGCAATGCTCAACATTCTCTCAAGAAAAGTGTGATATTGAAGGCAAACGTTATAACTTTGACACATTATTCTTACAAAAGCATTTACCAAACAATCAATTTGCTGCTGCTATATTTAATAGCGCATTATATAAAAAGTTCCCTAACCAAGAATCCACTTCTCACTATGCCATACCTACTGGTAATAACTCAATGTATGATTTATTTAATGAAAAAATATTCACCAATAAAGAACTCATTGAAACCATGAAAGCTGCGAATATTATTGATTTTGGCAAAAAAACTAGAACTCCTTTATATCTGTTTGCACTCAAAGAGGACTCCGTAGTAACTCGACTTAATTATGACAAATTCATGCGAAATGCTAATGCTATTGTTGATAGTTTTGTATTAGATAACAACAAAATTCTAACGAATACTACAGATTGGCTACCAGTTCAACTTGATATCAATGAAGTAGATCACGTTACTGGTGAGACTTATGCAAATCTATTTGCTTATAAATATATTGATGATATGAATAAGGTATACTTATAAGATTATGATTGATGCAATTACTCAAAGAACTAGTATTTTAGTAAATGAAATTGGAATTACAAAACTTGAGAATGCAAATATTTTTGTAGCAGGTTGTGGTGGCGTTGGTTCTTATGTGATTAAAGCTCTTGCTAGAGCGGGGATTGGTAATCTTACTATAGTTGATATGGACAGAGTTGATTCATCAAATATTAACCGCCAACTTATTGCTTTACATAGCACTATTGGTAAGCCTAAGGTAGAAGTTATGAAGCAACGCATCAATGATATCAATCCTCTATGTAAGGTTAATGCTTTAGAAACTTTTATAAATCCAGAAAATACCCTTGAGCTACTTAGAAATGAGAAGTACGACTATGTAATTGATGCTATAGATACTCTTAATGCTAAAGTTAATCTCGTAAAAATAGCTCATCAAGATCTTGGTATAAAAACAATATCAAGTATGGAGGCTGAAGGCAAAACTAATCCCACACAAATAAAAGTAGCAGATATATATAAAACTGACGTATGTGCCCTAGCACAAACGATGCGAACAAGATTAAAAAAAACAGCTTGTTTCAAAGGGGATCAAAGCAGTATTCTCAACACAGAAAGGCATCAGCCCTCTTCCACCAAGTGATCCAGAGCCAAATCAACAAGGTAGATCTAGAGCAACAAATGGAACCCTCAGCTATATGCCATCACTATTTGGTCTCACAATAGCAGGCATTGTTATCAACGATATTGTTGGCGATGATTTTAATAAATAAAAATATTTCAAACCCTAGAAATACGTTTCTATATCATTTACCCTAATAAATAGAATACAATCAAAAATTATTTAAAGAATGCCAAAAAAGATCAGACTTAGGTACATACTACTTATTATAATAATTGTTACTGTCGTAGTTTTTTTCTCAAATACATCATCTGATATACAAGTTGACGCTAATATGGGAGCTTGTGAGATACTAGATCAAAATCCTAGCTGGAAATCATCTCTTAAAAAAGCTCAAGATAAATACAACCTCCCTCCTGCTTTTGCAATGGGGTTAATCTATCAAGAGTCTCGCTTTGATGCTGAGGCAAAAAGTAACTATTCAACAGCTTATGGTTATGCCCAAGCAATAAATAGCACATGGAAACATTTTCAAGATGAGGTTAAGCCTAATGCCAAAAGAAATAATTTTGATGATAGCATACAGTTTATAGGCTGGTATATGTCCCAACTTACAAAATCTTTAAAACTTAAGATGAGTGATAGCGAAAATCTATACATGGCATATATGCTTGCAGCAACAGGATTTAAACGCTATAAGGCTAGCACATTTAAAAATAAAGCTAAGATTGAAGAAGATAAAAATATAGCAAATAAAGTTAAAGCTTATACAGCTCTTTATAAATCTCAGCTTAAAGACTGTAAGATCTAAAATCTATACGCTAGTGTAGTCATTACCTTTGACTGAAGTTTCATTATAGCTTTTACAGGCTTAGGTAACTTTTTACCACCTGCCTTCTCTGCTTCTATAGCGTGATCTGATTCATCAAGATACATTTGTTTAAGTATCTCTCGTGAGCGATTATCATTCACTGGCAAATTTTTCAAATGTGAATCCAAGTGTTTCATAACCTGCTTTTCTGTCTCTACAACGAAACCATAACTTAAACTATCACTGATAGAGCCCGCAGTTGCCCCTATTCCAAATGATGCCCAATACCAAAAAGGATTAAGTAAACTTGGCTTAGCCCCTAATTCTTCTAATCGCTCCGCACACCATGCTAGATGATCATATTCTTCATCAGCAGCATGATATAAATGCTCTTTAGTTTGCGCTGATTTTGCTACAGATGCCTGACCTCTGTAGAGTCCTTGAGCACAAATCTCTCCCGTATAATCAACCCGCATTAATCCAGCAGCATGTTTTTTATCATTATCGGATAATTGACCATCTACCGTATCATCACTTGGTGACTTTCTATTAGGATTAAGAGGCTGTTTTGTAAATCTTGCATAACTATCAATTTCCTCAACAACTCTATCTAAAAAAGATAATTTTCTCATAACTGATCTTCCTAGTTAAATAAAACCAAATAGCGCATTAGCAGCAACAAGTGAAAAAAGCAAATTAAGTATCAAAAATACCCAACCCACAGAGTATCCTTCTTTAATAGAAAATATAGCATAGATAGCTAACACTATACCACAAACTACCATGGGCTCATTTCTACCTAATAGTATACCAAAACACAAAGCCACAAGCCCTACAAAAGCACATACTCTAGCTATATTTATTTTATATTTGCTAAAATAAAAGATTGAAAACGCGATTGCTAAGATTATAAATATTAACAAACTATATATTTCGGGAAAATTAAAAAAAACCATTGTAGCGCTAACAAATGCAATACCTTGCAAACCACTAAAAAATGGTTCCTTTTGAATAACAGCTGATAAAAACAAGAAAAAAGTCGCAAAAAAAAACTATAAGATTTTTTTGAGTACATCTGTTTCAACTAAACCAAACATAAATATGATTAGGCCTATAATTCCCACCAATAAGCCTGAGTTGTTCATAACTTTTTTTAACATACAAAAAATCAAATAAGTTTAATTAAAAACTATTATAATTATAAACTATAATCGTTACAAAAGTTTTCATTGAATAACAGCTAAACTATTAGTTATAATTATGAAATATCTTTTTTGATTCATTTTTTAGCATAATTAAGGAGATTTTAATGGCTAGAAAGAAAATAGCGCTTATTGGTGCTGGTAATATTGGTGGAACACTTGCTCATTTATCACTAATCAAGCAGCTAGGTGATGTGGTTCTTTTTGATATAGCTCTAGGCATGCCTCAAGGTAAAGCTCTAGACTTATTACAAACTTGCCCTATCGAAGGAGTTGATTTCAAAGTTAGAGGTACAAATAATTATAAAGATCTAGAACACTCTGATGTAGTAATAGTAACAGCTGGTGTACCAAGAAAACCTGGTATGTCTCGCGATGACTTACTTGGCATTAATATCAAAGTAATGCAGGCTGTGGGTGAAGGTATCAAACACAACTGCCCAGATGCATTTGTAATATGTATCACAAATCCTCTTGATATCATGGTAAATATGCTACAAAAGTTCTCAGGTGTTCCTGATAACAAAATTGTTGGTATGGCTGGTGTACTAGATTCAGCAAGATTTAAAACTTTCTTAGCAGACGAGCTAAATGTTTCTGTACAACAAGTTCAAGCTTATGTAATGGGTGGACATGGAGATACTATGGTACCTCTTACAAAAATGTCTAATGTTGCTGGCGTATCTCTAGAGCAACTAGTCAAAGAAGGCAAAATCAGCCAAGAAAGACTAGACTCTATAGTAGCTAGAACTAGAAATGGTGGTGGTGAGATTGTAGCTCTACTAAAAACTGGTTCTGCTTATTATGCTCCAGCTGCTGCAGGTATCCAAATGGCGGAAAGTTATCTAAGAGATAAAAAAATGATTCTTCCATGTGCTGCAAAAATAAAAGCTGGTATGTATGGTATTGATGAAGATCTATTTGTAGGTGTACCTACTGAAATTTCTGCAAATGGTGTAAGACCTATACAAGTTGAAATTTCTGATAAAGAAAAAGAACAATTACAATTATCAATCAATGCTGTAAAAGAACTAAACAAAGCCGCTGCTGAGATTTTAGCAAATTAATTTTCTGACAAGTTTAGACAGTAAGTGTTGTACTGTCTACATCTCATAACTGATTCAGCAAAGTCAAGTATAATATTTGACTTTTTAGTATTCTAAAATTAGAAAAAATTGATAAAATTTCACTATCTAGAATGTCAATTATACTAATTTAGTATAGATTATGCTCAACCTAGTATTTTTGAAAATACTTTAAAATTAAATAGGGTTTTTATTTATTATGTCTAATGAAAAATACCTTGGCATAGATATAGATATATCTAAGGATCGTGCGCTTTCAGAGCAAGCACAACAGTTACTTACTAACTATTATTGTCTTGAGAATGAACCCTCTCCACAATACGCGTTTGCAAGAGCTTCTGTGGCATATTCTTTTGGTGACATTAATCTTGCACAACGTATATATGATGCTGCATCTAAAGGTTGGTTTATGTTTGCATCTCCTGTGCTTTCAAACGCACCTCTTCCGGGTGCAAAAGTTAAATCATTACCAATTAGTTGCTTCTTGTCTTATGTGCCTGATTCGTTGGAAGGTCTTATTGAGCACTCATCTGAACTAAGATGGCTATCTGTAAAAGGTGGTGGCGTTGGTGGTCACTGGTCTAATGTAAGAGCAGTTTCCGACAAAGCTCCAGGACCAATACCTTTTATGCATACTGTTGATGCAGACATGGTTGCTTATAGACAAGGTAAAACTCGTAAAGGCTCTTATGCTGCATATATGGATATATCTCATCCTGATATAGTTGAGTTTGTCGGCATACGTGTCCCTACTGGTGATGTAAATAGGAAATGTCTAAATCTACACCATGCTGTCAACTTAACTGATGAATTCATGCAAGCGATCGCCAATGATGAAGATTGGAAACTTATAGATCCAGATGATAAGACAGTCAGAGACATCATAAAAGCTCGTAAATTATGGGAAACTATACTTGAGACGCGTTATCGTACTGGTGAACCGTATCTAAACTTTATTGACACTGCAAATAGAGCCCTACCAAAATCTCAAAAAGAACTTGGTTTGACAATCAAAGGTTCTAATTTATGTAACGAGATTCATCTAGTAACTGATGAGAAACGTACCGCAGTTTGCTGTCTTTCTTCAGTAAATTTAGAAAAGTATGATGAATGGAAAGATACATCTCTAATTAAAGATTTAATTAGATTTTTAGACAATGTCTTACAATTTTTTATAGATCATGCAGGGGATGAGATCGCTAAAGCTAGATATAGTGCTTCTCGTGAAAGAAGTCTTGGCTTAGGTGCTATGGGTTTTCATTCTTATTTACAAAAACACAATGTACCTTTTGAATCTCAAAGAGCAGAACAAATTAATGAAGAGATATTTAAACGTATAAAAGAGCAAGCTGTAGAAGAAACTCTAATACTTGGCCGTGAAAAAGGAGAAGCTCCTGATATGGCTGGTACAGGTCGTAGAAATGCTCACCTACTAGCAATAGCTCCTAATGCTAACAGCTCGTTAATATTAAATACTTCTCCAAGTATAGAGCCTTGGAAAGCAAATGCATTTACATCTAGGACTAGAGTAGGTTCGCATTTAACCAAAAATAAATACTTAGAAAAAGAATTAGAAAAAATTGGCAAAAATACTGAAGAGGTATGGTCTGATATTATTACTAATGGTGGCTCTGTTCAACAGCTAGATTTTTTAAGTGATGAAATTAAATCTGTATTTAAAACAGCTATTGAAATGGATCAAGATTGGGTAGTATATTTAGGTGGTCAAAGACAAAAATATCTGTGTCAGGGACAGTCTTTGAATATATTTTTGCCAGCTGGTGCTTCACGTGGATATATTCACAAAGTACACTTCAATGCTTGGAAGTATGGTTGTAAAGGACTATATTACTTGAGAACTGAAACTTCTAATAGAGCTGAAAACATCTCTAAAAAAGTTGAAAAGAATAGGCTTGTAGAGTTCTCTGAATTAAAGCAATCTGAGAATGAATGTATAGCTTGCGAGGGATAAAAGATGAAAGTAAAAATATATACAAGAAATGATTGCCCATTTTGTGTTTGGGCTAAACAATGGTTTGATGAAAATGAAATAATATTTGAAGAAACTATAATAGATGATCACTCTCAACGTCTTAGATTCTATGAAGAAATGAATCAAAGTGGTAAGGTTGCATTTCCAATCTCAACTGTACCACAAATATTTATTGATGATGAACATATTGGTGGCTTTACAGATCTTAAAGCTAATGCAAAAGAAATTTTAGCTAAAAAATAGGTAAATAATGGTGGAAGTAAAGATATATACAAAAACAAGTTGTCCTTTTTGCGACCTTGCAAAAAGTTGGTTTGGTGCAAATGATATTCCTTTTACACAAATTACTCTTGATGATGATCAAGAAAGATTAAATTTCTATGCTGAAGTAAATAAGAATATTCTTCTTGTTGAAGAGCATATTAAATCTGTGCCTCAGATATTTGTTGGTGATGTCCATATTGGTGGCTATGACAATCTTATGGCTAGAGCTAGCGAGGTTATCGCTCGTGTTAAAGGTTCATCATTGACAACCTTTTCAAAAACGTATAAACCTTTTAGCTATCCTTGGGCTGTTGATCTAACCGTCAAACATGAAAAAGCTCATTGGATAGAAGATGAGATTGATTTGTCAGAAGATGTTACTGATTGGAAAAATGGCAAAATCACTAAAGTTGAAAAAGAGTATATTACTAATATTCTAAGGCTATTTACTCAATCTGATGTAGCCGTTGGTCAAAACTATTATGATCAATTCATCCCAGCTTTTAAAAATAATGAAGTTAGAAACATGCTAGGTTCATTTGCAGCTCGTGAAGGTATTCATCAAAGAGCATACGCCCTTCTAAATGATACTCTTGGTCTTCCTGACTCTGAATATCATGCTTTCTTAGAATATAAAGCGATGACAGATAAAATCGATTTTATGATGGATGCTGATCCTAGTACTCGTCGTGGTTTAGGACTTTGTCTTGCTAAGACAGTATTTAATGAAGGTGTAGCCTTATTTGCATCATTTGCAATGTTACTTAACTTCCAACGCTTTGGCAAAATGAAAGGAATGGGTAAAGTCGTTGAGTGGTCAATTCGTGACGAGTCGATGCATGTTGAAGGTAACGCCGCATTATTTAGAATGTACTGTCAAGAAAATCTATATATAGTTGATAATCAATTTAAAAAAGAAATATATCTAATGGCTACTAAAGCTATTGAGCTTGAAGATAAATTTATTGATTTAGCTTATGAGATCGGTACTATCGAAGGTCTAAAAGCTGATGAAGTAAAAGAATATATTCGTCATATTACAGATAGACGTTTAAATCAGCTTGGTTTGAATGAAATATATAATATTGATAAAAATCCTCTTACTTGGTTGGAGTGGATCTTAAATGGTGCTGATCATACAAACTTCTTTGAAAACCGAGTAACAGAATATGAGGTTGCAGGTCTAACTGGTAATTGGGATGAGGCTTACCAGCATTAATTCTGCTTTTGTTATTTTTTTCATAATTAGTTTCACTTATATTCCTTACAAAAATTTTAAATATCTATTTCTTATAAAGTTATGTTTTAATATTCATAGGTAGTATAATAAATATTAAAAATGAATTTTCAAAATTTAGAAAATATTATTAACCATGATATTTCACGTGGCTTCTCAGGGGTTGCAGTGAACGTAGTTTTCCATAACAAATCTATTTACAAAAATAATTTTGGTTACGCATATGGTATAATCAAGAAGGAAATCTTGTCAGTAATCCACAAACTTTTAAAGATAACATGCTTTTGATATAGCTTCTCTGACAAAGATCTTCGCAACTACTTATGCAATTATGTACTTATATGAGCAACAAAAAAATTAAACTAGATGATAAGATAACAAAATACATTCCAGAGTTTAAATTTGAGAATACCTCTTATATTCCAACTATTCGAGATTTATTAAATCATGCTACTGGTGTAGCTCCATTTTTTGATTTCTATAATAACCGTATTGCAGATTTCTCTATATAGCCAAGATAGAGAGACTACTATCAAATTCTTAAAAACAAAGATGCCCGTCGTTGAACCCGCACAAAATATTGTATTTACTCAGATATAGGTATGCAAATATTGGGATGTTTAATTGAGACTATGACAAATCAAAGAATGGATGATTTCCTAGAAGAGAATATCTATTCGAAAGTAGGATCTCAAAATACCTGTTTTAATCCTTTGGAAAAAGGCTATTTACCAAATCAAATAGTAGCAACTCAAATTAATGGCCATACTAATTGTGGTACAACTAGTTTTAATAAGCTAGATTGTATTCTCAATGTTTATAGAGATACCAAAATGTACTTCATTAGGTGTCAAGTAATTTAAACATTTCTTAGGTCTATTATTCAAGTCTATCTGTAACTTTCTAATGTATTGATGAGATATATTGTTAAAGTTAGTACCTTTAGGTATAAATTGTCTGATATACCTATTCATGTTTTCATTAGTACCTCTTTGCCAAGGACTGTATGGATCAGCAAAGAATACTTTGATGCCAGTCTTGCTAGTTAGCTTCTTATGTTTAGCAAACTCTTTACCATTATCAAATGTAGCTGTTAATATTTTATGACCATTAGATACTTTGTACAATATTCTATTGATTGAATTAGCTGTTCTATCTATAGACTTGGCTAAAATAGTAAATCTGCTAGCTCTATCGACCATTGTTACAATAGCACTTTTATGGTCTTTACCAACAATAGTGTCACCTTCAAAGTGATAAAGATTTTTTCTATTAGCACTGCTAGGTCTTTCAGAAATACTCGCTCTATCCTTTATCTTAACTTGTTTAGAGTCACCTTCTTTTTTGTATTTATATTG